>NZ_CBFFRK010000145.1:0-11297 GCF_965644245.1 Erwinia sp. V71 | reverse complement strand
TCGCTCATCTGTGGTAGGAAAAACGGGATAACTTATCGGTAGTTAACCCTTCCTCCTACACTCTCCACAATCATGTCCGAGCGTTGCACTTATTATCTGAATTCGCGTAACAATAATTACTGTTATCGGATTATTACGGAGTTCGCTTTGCGAATTACATATCAGGCGAGGTAACACGGAAATTATGGCGATATTAACCTGTCAATCCTGACGGTAAGGCAACCCAACGGCGGGGAGGTCATCCCCGCCTGTTGGCTGTCGGGCAGGATCCGTGAGCACCCGTCTGCGCTAATCATTTGATTTTCATCCCTCTGACTCGCGTTTTTTGCATAACTTTACCTGCTAATCTTACCGTTGCTGGCTGACTCATGCTTAACTAAGGGGGCCAGCTGGGTAGCCATCAGGTCGGCGATAAAGGGTTGCGCGGCGGGATTAGGGTGAATGCCATCCTGTTGCATCCATTCCGGTTTCAGGTACACCTGCTCCATAAAGAACGGAACCAGTGGAATACCATACTCTTGCGCCAGCTTCGGATAGATCCCGCTAAACGCATCGTTATAACGGCGGCCATAATTCGCTGGCAGGCGGATTTGCATCAGGAGAGGTCTGGCATGAGCCGCTCTGACCGCAGTAATAATGCTACGCAGATCCTGCTCGATATTTTGCGGCGGGAAACCACGCAAACCGTCGTTGCCGCCCAGTTCGATCAACACCCACTGCGGCTGATGTTGTTGCAGCAGTGCCGGTAAGCGGCTCAGCCCCTGGGTGGCGGTATCGCCACTGATGCTGGCGTTAATCACGTCAGGTTTTTTTTGCCATTTATCATTCAGTAGCGCAGGCCAGGCGGTACTGGCAGACATGCGATAGCCCGCGCTTAAGCTGTCGCCCAGGATGAGCAATGTCTCTGCCGACGCCATACGCGCGACCAGCAGTAATAATAACAGGAAGGGATAATGCCAGCGGAAAACATTCTTGAAGTTCATCGTCTTAGTAAGTCCGTCGGTCAGGGTGAGCATCAGCTCAACATCCTTACCGGAGTTGAGCTGGTTGTCAAACCGGCCCAGACCATTGCGCTGATTGGTGAATCGGGTTCGGGTAAATCCACTCTGCTGGGTATTCTGGCCGGGCTGGATGATGGCAGTGAGGGAGAAGTCTTTCTCGCCGGAGAAGCGCTGCATCAGCTGGATGAGGAGCAGCGTGCTGAACTGCGCGCGCGCCATGTCGGTTTTGTATTTCAGTCATTTATGCTGGTGCCGACACTGAATGCACTGGAGAATGTCCAGCTGCCGGCACTGTTGCGTGGCGACAGTGACAGCCAGAGCCGTGAACAGGCCAAAGCGCTGCTGACGCAGCTGGGGCTGGCGGAGCGTCTCAGCCACCTGCCTGCACAGCTTTCCGGTGGCGAACAGCAGCGGGTGGCGCTGGCGCGTGCATTTAACGGTCGTCCGGCGCTGCTGTTTGCTGATGAACCGACGGGTAATCTCGATCGTAAAACCGGTGATCGCATCGCCGACCTGCTGTTTTCCCTCAACCGTGATTTTGCCACCACTCTGATTCTGGTCACCCATGATGAACAGCTGGCGGCGCGTTGCGATCGTCGCCTGCGTCTGCGCGATGGTAAATTATGGGAGGAGGCATGATCTGGCGCTGGTTCTGGCGCGAATGGCGCTCGCCGTCTCTGCTGATTGTCTGGCTGGCGCTGACGCTGGCGGTAGCCTGTGTGCTGGCGCTGGGATCGATCAGCGATCGTATGGAAAAAGGGCTGGGTCAGCAGGGACGTGAGTTTATGGCGGGCGACCGCACGCTGCGCAGCACCCATGAAGCGCCCACCGAATGGCTGGAGCAGGCGCGCAGCGAAGGGTTGCAGATCAGTCGCCAGCTCAGTTTTATGACCATGACCTTTGCTGATAACACGCCGCAGCTGGCTGATGTGAAAGCGGTCGACGATGCGTATCCGTTATTTGGTCAGCTGGTTACCGAACCGGCCAGCATGAAGCCACAACCTGGCACCGTGCTGGTCGCGCCACGTCTGCTGGCGCTGCTGAATTTGCGCATTGGTGACATGCTGGATGTCGGTGATACCACGCTGCGCATTGCGGGTGAGATTTTTCAGGAGCCCGATGCCGGATTCAACCCCTTCCAGACCGCGCCACGTCTGCTGATGAATCTGGCGGATGCGCAGAAAACCGGCGCGATTCAGCCTGGCAGCCGCCTGACCTGGCGTTATAAATTTGCCGGTGATGCCGTGCAACTTGGACGTTATGACAGCTGGATTGAGCCCAAATTAACCGCCGACCAGCGCTGGCAAAGTGTCGATAATTCCGAGGATGCGCTGGGCCGATCGCTACAGCGTGCACAGCAGTTCCTGCTGCTCTCTGCTCTGTTGACGCTAATGCTGGCGATTTCTGCGGTGGCGGTGGCGATGAGCCACTACTGCCGTAGCCGCTACGATCTGGTGGCGGTGCTGAAGACGCTGGGGGCTAACCGCCTTGCGCTGCGTAAACTGATCATTGGTCAGTGGCTGGCCGTGTTACTGCTGGCGGCACTGACGGGAGGTTTGCTGGGACTGGGGTTTGAGGCCTTCCTGTTGCAAATGCTGAAACCCGTGTTGCCGGTCACGTTACCGCCATCCGGCCTCTGGCCATGGGTGTGGTCGCTGGGGGCGCTGTTTACCATCTCGCTGCTGGTGGGATTGCGTCCGTATCTTTTGCTGCTGGCGACGCAGCCATTGCGTGTTCTGCGCCGTGATACCGTGGCGCAGATCTGGCCGCTGAAGGTGTATCTGCCGCTGATGGCGCTGGTGGTGGTGGGGCTGCTGGCCTTGCTGGTTGGCGGCAGTACGTTGTTATGGGCATTGCTGGCAGGCGTGGTTCTGCTGGCGCTGTTGCTTGGCGCTCTGGGCTGGGGAAGTCTGCTGCTGTTGCGCAGACTTTCGGTACGCAATCTGGCATTTCGTCTGGCGATCAACCGTTTGCTGCGCCAGCCACTGACCACGCTGAGTCAGCTGGCGGCATTTTCCCTGTCGTTTATGTTACTGGCATTGCTGCTGGTGATGCGTGGCGATCTGCTGGATCGCTGGCAACAGCAACTGCCGCCGGACAGCCCTAATTTCTATCTGTTAAATATTGCCAATGAGCAGGTAGAGCCTGTGCGCCATTTCCTGCAACAGCATCAGGTGAAAGCGGAAACCTTTTACCCGATTGTGCGTGTGCGCCTGACAGAGACCAATGGTCAGCCGGTAGATCCACGCGAGGATAATACCTATAACCGCGAGTTAAACCTTACCTGGCTGGAACAGCTGCCGGATAACAGTCCGGTGGTGGCCGGAAGCTGGCCTGCGAAACCGGGAGAAGTGTCGATGGCGGCAGAGCTGACCGACAGGCTTGGGCTAAAGCTGGGCGATGAACTGACGTTTAGCGGCGATACACAAACCTTTAAGGCGAAAATTACCAGTCTGCGCGCCATCGATCAGGAGAGCCTGCGGCCGTTTTTCTTCTTTATTTTCCCGCCGAACAGCCTGGATCAGCTGCCGCAAACCTGGCTGACCAGCTTTCGCGTGGATAATAACCCGCAGCTGCTGGCACAGTTAAACCGTGAGTTCCCGACGCTGACGTTGCTGGATGTGGGCAGCATTCTGAAGCAAATCGGTCAGGTGCTGACTCAGGTGAGCCAGGCGCTGGAAATCATGGTCGTGCTGGTAACCGCCTGCGGCATTTTGCTGTTGCTGGCACAAATTCAGGTGGGTATGCGCCAGCGGCGTCAGGAACTGGTGGTGTATCGCATTCTGGGTGCCAGCAAAAAGCTATTGCGTGGGACGTTGTGGAGTGAGTTTGCGTTGCTGGGGAGTGTATCCGGTATTGCGGCGGCGATTGGTGCTGAAGCTGCACTATGGGGACTGCAGCGCAAAGTGTTCGATTTCCCGTGGCAGCCCGATATGCTGCTGTGGCTGGTATTGCCACTCACTGGCGCGCTGTTGTTGTCATTATGTGGCGGCTGGCTGGGCGTACGGTTGTTACAGGGTAAGGCGCTGTTCAGAAGCTATGGTATGGAGTAAACCCGCGCGATAGCAGAGATTTACGCCGATAAAAAAGCCCCGGTCTGTAAAGACAGGGGCTTTTATGCATCAGGTGACGATGAACTACAGCTTCTCAATCGCCCAGGCGATGCCGCTGGCATATTCTGGCGGCAGCATTGGCGTCAGCGCCTGCAATGTCTGCACCAGCTCAGCTGGGTGCACACTGTTCAGATTCAGATGGCCCACTTTACGTCCCGGGCGGACTTCCTTCTCATACCAGTGCAGATTAACCAGCGGTTGCTGTAACCACTGCAGATTAACATCGGTGCCAATCAGATTAACCATGACCGATGGCGTATTCACGACCGGTTTTGGCAGTGGCAGATCGAGAATCGCACGCAGATGCAGTTCGAACTGGCTGATTGACGCACCATTTTGCGTCCAGTGGCCGCTGTTGTGCACCCGCGGCGCCAGCTCATTAATCAGCAGGCCTTCCGGCACCACAAAGCATTCCATCGCCATCACACCGACATAGTTCAGCTCATGCATGATAGCTGACAACATCTGTTCCGCCTGCTGTTGCAGCGCGGCATCGGGATGCGGCAGCGCAACGCTGGTGCGCAGAATGCCTTCCTGATGCAGATTGTGGGTCAGGGGATAGAATACCGTTGCGCCGTTGTGTCCGCGTACGCCGACCAGTGACACTTCGCCGGAGAAATTAATCCCCTGTTCGACGATGCACTCACCGTAGCAATCCTGCGGCAGTTCGCCGGTTTGCTCTGCACGCAGACGCCACTGGCCGCGGCCATCATAGCCGCCGGTACGGCGCTTCACGATAGCCAGTTCACCCAGTGAGGCGAACACCTGTGGCCACTGGTCAGCGGATGCCAGTAACTGCCACGGTGCCGTCGCCAGACCCAGCTGATCGAGCAGCTGCTTTTGCGTCAGGCGGTCGGCCAGGCGTGGGAAAATATCGCGATTGACGAAGGCCGGATGGCTGGCCAGCTCGCGCGTTAATGCAGTTTCCGGCCAGCGTTCGATTTCCGCAGTGATCACACTCTGCTGAATCGGCAGCGCTTCGGGTTCGGCGTCCAGTCCAACGGGATAAACCGCAATACCCAGCGGTTCGCCAGCCTGACGCAGCATGCGTCCAAGCTGACCGTTACCTAATACGCAAACCGGTTTCATGCATTACCCCGTGGATCTGGATTGTTCAGGACTTCATCGGTCTGGCTCTGACGCCAGTTTGCCAGACGCGCCGCCAGTTCAGCGTCGTGAATCGCCAGAATCTGCGCTGCCAGTAGTCCTGCATTCGCGGCTCCTGCTTTACCAATCGCCAGTGTACCCACCGGAATACCGCGCGGCATCTGCACGATGGAGTAGAGGCTGTCGACGCCGCTCAGCGCAGCACTCTGCACCGGTACGCCGAGTACCGGCACCAGCGTTTTGGCGGCCAGCATGCCTGGCAGGTGCGCAGCACCACCGGCACCAGCAATAATCACCTGATAGCCATTATCCGCGGCGCTTTCAGCAAAGCTGAACAGTTTGTCCGGAGTACGGTGTGCGGAAACCACTTCCACGTGAAACGGCACATCGAGGGCGGTAAGGATCTCGGCGGCAAATTCCATGGTGGCCCAGTCACTTTTCGAACCCATGACAATAGCAATACGGGCTGGGGCGGCGTTGGATGACATGCGAGTCTGACTCCTGTGATTGTACAAACTTCACCTGCGCTGGCAGGTGGGAAGGGCAGAGAGAATAGCATGACTCGGCAGCAAGGAAAACGGTTGCGTCACTGCTGCTGCGGGCAAAATTGCGCTTTTTCGCCGCGTGTATTCAGAAAGGGAAGGCGCTGAGGGTAACGGCGCTGGCATCCACCTGGATCATTGAGCCCTGCTGATCCCAGGCACCCAGCACCACTCGCTCGACGGTGTGTCCCTCTGCCTGCAGTGCATGGACTGCCGGACGATGGGTATGACCGTGGATCATCCATTGCACATGATGGCGCTGAATCGCCCCGACGACGGCCTGCTGATTGACATCCATAATCGTTTCCGATTTATGGCGATTGGCATTTTTGCTGCCAGCGCGCATGCGCACGGCGATGCGCTGACGGATAAACAGCGGCAGGGCGAGAAAGAGTTTCTGCAGCCAGCGCTGATGCACTTTGCGCCGGTAGCGCTGATAGCCTTCGTCATCGGTACACAGCGTGTCGCCATGCAAAATGAGCAGCGACTTGCCGTACAGTTCGAGACGGTGCTCTTCCGGCAGCAGAACCATGCCGCTGGCACGTGCAAAACGCTGGCCGAGCAGGAAATCGCGATTGCCGTGGATAAAGTAGCAGGGCACCCCATGCTGCTTTAGCGCCAGCAGCGCTGCGGCGACTTCTGCATGCAGAGGGTTCGGATCGTCATCGCCAATCCAGGCTTCAAACAGATCACCAAGGATATACAGCGCGTCAGCCTGCATGGCTTCGCGCTGTAAAAAACGCAGAAAACCGGCAGTGATTGCCGGTTCTTCTTCACACAGATGCAGATCTGCGATAAACAGCGTGCGTGACATTACTCGCTGACGGTCACTTTCTGGATGACCACGTCTTCTTTTGGCACGTCCTGGTGCATACCGCTGCGACCGGTAGAAACCGCTTTGATCTTCTCCACCACGTCCATACCTTCGACTACTTCAGCGAACACGCAGTAACCCCAGCCCTGCAGGGATTCGCCGCTGAAGTTCAGGAAGTCGTTATCTGCCACATTGATAAAGAACTGCGCCGTTGCAGAGTGCGGTGCGGAAGTACGTGCCATTGCCAGCGTACCACGGGTATTTTTCAGGCCGTTGTTCGCTTCGTTACGGATTTCTTCTTTGGTCGCTTTCTGCTTCATACCTGGCTCAAAACCACCGCCCTGAATCATGAAGCCGTTGATGACACGGTGGAAAATGGTGTTGTCGTAGAAACCTTCACGACAGTAATCCAGGAAATTTTTCACGGTAGCGGGGGCTTTATCGTCAAACGTTTTGATCACGATATCGCCATGATTAGTCTGGAAAGTAACCATAATCTCGTCCTGTTAAGGTGGGAGTTTTACATGACTGTGCTCACGGCAGGATGGAAAATCGTACCGGGCCAGCTTTAATAGACGCTCCTTATATCACAAATTGTGATGACGCGTCAGCAGGGCGATTCGCACCGGATAACTGTTATATTGTTGCATTACCTCGCGCTAACGGGAACAATACGGCAAAATACCCCTTCAGTTTTAATTTCGTTAACCCGCACACGTCAATACGGAATGTCTCAATGCTAAAGATCTACAACACCCTGAGTCGTCAGAAAGAGGAATTTAAACCTATTCATGCCGGAAAAATTGGCATGTACGTGTGCGGAATCACCGTTTACGACCTGTGTCACATCGGCCATGGTCGCACTTTTGTTGCCTTTGATGTGGTTTCGCGTTATCTGCGTTATTGCGGCTATCAGCTTAATTATGTGCGCAATATCACCGATATTGACGACAAAATTATCAAACGTGCCAACAAAAATGGTGAAACCATCGATCAACTGACTGACCGCATGATCGCGGAGATGCATAAGGATTTTGCTGCACTGAATATCCTGCCGCCGGATCTGGAACCGCGTGCGACCCGCCATATCAGCGAGATTATCGAGCTGGTGGAGAAGCTGGTCGCTCGTGAACACGCCTATGTGGCTGAAAATGGTGATGTGATGTTCTCGGTGGAAAGCGATGCAGATTACGGCAAGCTGTCACGTCAGGATCTGGAGCAACTGCAGGCGGGCGCGCGCGTCGAAGTGCTGGCGGATGTGAAACGCAATCCAATGGATTTCGTGCTGTGGAAAATGTCGAAAGCGGACGAACCAAGCTGGCCGTCACCGTGGGGCGCGGGCCGTCCTGGCTGGCATATCGAGTGCTCGGCGATGAACTGCAAGCAGCTGGGCGAACACTTTGATATCCATGGCGGCGGTTCAGATCTGATGTTCCCGCATCATGAAAACGAAATTGCCCAGTCAACCTGTGCTCACGATGGCCCGTATGTTAACTACTGGATGCACTCCGGTATGGTGATGATTGATCGCGAGAAGATGTCGAAATCTCTCGGCAACTTCTTTACCGTGCGTGATGTGCTGGCGCACTTTGATGCTGAGACGGTGCGCTACTTCCTGATGTCAGGTCACTATCGCAGCCAGCTGAACTACGGCGAAGATAACCTGAAGCAGGCGCGTGCCGCGCTGGAGCGTCTGTATACCGCACTGCGCAATACCGATCCTGCGGCGACAGCAAGCGGTGGTGAAGCCTTTGAAAGCCGTTTCCGTGAAGCGATGGATGACGATTTCAACACCCCGGAAGCCTATTCCGTGCTGTTTGATATGGCGCGTGAAGTCAACCGCCTGAAAACCGAAGATGTGGCCGCTGCAAATGGTCTGGCGGCGAAACTGCGAAAGATCGCGGCAGTGCTGGGCCTGCTGGCGCAGGACCCGGAGCAGTTCCTGCAGAGCGGTGCGCAGAGCAACGATGATGAAGTGGCGGAGATTGAAGCGCTGATTAAAATGCGCTTTGAAGCGCGTCAGGCGAAAGACTGGGCGCAGGCGGATGTGGCACGCGACAAGCTGAATGCGCTGGGCATTATTCTGGAAGACGGTCCACAGGGCACCAGCTGGCGTCGCAAGTAATCGCTTGTGTTCCTTCCCCCGTAAGCGGGGGAAGATCATGATGGGGCAGCGAGCCGCTTCCATCCCCATAAAAAAACGGCAGCCTGCGCTGCCGTTTTTTTATCATCAGGCGATGACTTTCACCTGATTGCCGTCAAAGTCGACGACCTGACCTGCGACAATCTTACAGCGTTTACGGGTTTCCACCGCGCCATCAACGGTCACCAGACCATCCGCAATCAGCGCTTTCGCCATCGCACCGCTCTCGACCCAGCCTTCCAGCTTCAGCAGATCGCATAAATCGACATGTGGGTGTTTGCCCAGAGAAAACGTCGCCATTATTCTGCCTCTCCATCGTGGTACTCTTCACATGCCTGCAGTGTGTTCTGAATCAATGTGGCGACGGTCATTGGCCCGACACCACCCGGCACTGGCGTGATATAAGAGGCACGTTCTGCCGCGGTGTCATAATCCACATCGCCCACCACTTTGCCGCTTTCCAGGCGGTTGATGCCGACATCGATCACAATTGCGCCTGGTTTAATCCAGTCGCCAGGAATAAAGCCCGGCTTGCCGACCGCGACGACCAGCAGATCAGCATGCTCAACATGATGACGCAGATTTTTGGTAAAACGGTGAGTGACGGTGGTGGTGCAGCCAGCCAGCAGCAGTTCCATACTCATCGGACGGCCAACAATATTCGATGCGCCGATCACCACTGCATTCAGACCGTAAGTATCGATATTGTAGCGTTCCAGCAGGGTAACGATACCGCGTGGTGTGCAGGGACGCAGCTTTGGTGCACGCTGGCACAGGCGACCCACGTTATACGGGTGGAAGCCATCGACATCTTTATCTGGTGCGATATTTTCCAGCACTTTGACATTGTCGATACCAGCAGGCAGCGGCAACTGCACCAGGATACCATCGATTTCCTTATCTGCATTCAGCTTGTCGATCAGTTCCAGCAACTCAGCTTCGCTGGTGGCGGCGGGCAGATCGTAAGAGCGTGAGATGAAGCCGACTTCTTCACAGGCCCGGCGCTTGCTGGCGACATAGATCTGTGACGCCGGGTTCTCACCCACTAACACCACGGCGAGGCCTGGGGCGCGTTTACCGGCTGCGAGACGCTGCTGAACTTTTTCCGCAACCTCAGAGCGCACCTGCTGCGCAATCGTTTTACCATCAATAATTTTTGCTGCCATCAGAGAGGAAATCCACTGTGTTGAATTGATTCGGGGAATGCGCCTATTCTGGCAGAAGCGAGCGCTGCTGTCAGGCACAATCACCAGCAGTTGCTCATTAGTGCAGCAGTGGTGCGGGCTGAAGAGTAAAAACGTTGACTCATCAGACTCGCACCGTATAATTCGACGCAATCACAACGCGCCCTTAGCTCAGCTGGATAGAGCACCGGCCTTCTAAGCCGTAGGTCACAGGTTCGAATCCTGTAGGGCGTGCCATTTTAACTTCTCCTGTCGTCTGCTAAAGTCCACAAAACCCCAGCCAATAAGCACCTTCCCGCGAGCCTCGTTATCTCAACGTCTACTAACATCTATTGAAATCAACAATTATGTGGGGGTACATTTGGGGGTATGGTTCTGTTCAATGAAATGAGATACCCCCAAAATGAAGCTTAACGCCCGTCAGGCCGAGTCTGCCAAAGGAAAGGATAAGCCCTATAAGCTGGCTGACGGCGGCGGTCTGTATCTGTTGGTGAATCCTAACGGCGCAAAATACTGGCGGTTGAAGTACCGCGTTGCTGGTAAAGAGAAGTTGCTGGCGGTGGGGGTATATCCTGATGTGCCACTGGCCGACGCACGGCGGCGTCGTGATGACGCAAAAAAGATATTGGCAGCAGGTGGCGATCCGGGACAGGAGAAGCAGGCCGAGAAACAAGCCAAAGTGCTGGCGGTTCAGAATAGCTTCGAAGCGATTGCCACCGAGTGGCACGACCACAAAAAAGGTAACTGGTCAGAAGGCTATGCCTCCGACATCCTGGAATACCTCTCCAAAGATATTTTCCCATTCATCGGTAAGCGCGCGATCAACGACATTAAACCGGCTGAGATGTTGGCCGTGCTGCGCAAGATGGAACAGCGTGGTGTTCTGGATAAGTTAAAGAAGACCCGGCAGGCCTGCAGGCAGATTTTCACCTATGCGGTGATTACCGGCCGAGCTGAAAATAACCCCGTTACCGATCTCGCTGGCGCACTGAAAGCGCCGAAGCAGAAGCATTTCCCTCATCTGAACCTCGAACAGATACCTGACTTTCTCAAGGCACTTAGCGACTACAGCGGTAGCATGGTGACACGTTCTGCCACCAGCCTACTGATGCTCACTGGCTTGCGAACAATAGAGCTGCGCGCTTCTGAGTGGGCTGATATCGATCTTGATAAGGGTATCTGGCAGATCCCCGCAGAGCGAATGAAGATGCGGCGGCCACATGTTGTGCCTTTATCCAATCAGGTGAAAGCGCTCCTGGAGGAAATCCACCGGCTCACCGGGCGCGGGAAGTACGTTTTCCCTGGCCGCAATGATGGTAAGCGTCTCATCCAGACCGTCTTTTATTTTTGCCCGTGTTTTCTACCATGGACACTTTCGCGAACATGGACTCTG
>NZ_CBFFRK010000144.1:0-11889 GCF_965644245.1 Erwinia sp. V71 | reverse complement strand
CAGGATAGCTTATCGGTAGCTAACCGTCCCTCCATCCACATGACCAAGCGTTGCACTTATTATCTGAATTCGCGACTGACGTTAATACCACGTCGCGCAGCGGGAAGATGACGCTGAAAGAGCCAACCGGCGTCAGCGCAGTGGTGCAGACTGGCCCGATTATTCGTGGCACTGCGCTGCGTGATGCTTATAAAGGCACCAGCTATCAGGACTTTAATGACCAGGTGCTGTTTGGCGACTATGGCCGGGCAATCAATAACCAGGCGGTGGAACATCTGAAAACACTGCAGCCGAAGGTGGGTGATCAACTGGATGTGATTGGTGTCTTCAGCAGCTGGGATATTCCGCAGAGCGTGCCGGATATCACCCCGGCGCGCATCACGCGACAGTAAGGGGACGGCGATGCAGAGTGAAGCGAATGCGGCGCAGCTGCCTGAAGTGATTATTGAAACCCGCGAGGTGTCGCGCATCTACCCCGGCGTGGTGGCGCTTGACTAGGTGAATTATCGCGTATACCGCAACAGGGTCAATGTGCTGATCGGTGAAAACGGCGCGGGTAAATCCACCATGATGAAAATGCTGGCCGGCGTGGAAACGCCATCTTCCGGCCAGATCCTGCTTGATGGCGAGCCGGTCACACTCAGTTCCACTCAGCAGGCGGAAAAACACGGTATCAGCATTATTTTCCAGGAGCTGAACCTGTTTCCCAATATGAATGTGATGGACAACATTTTTATCGGTAACGAGTTTTTCCAGCGCGGACGTATCAATGAGAAATACCAGTATCAGCTGGCGAAGGCGCTGCTGGAGCGACTGGAACTGGATGTCGATCCTTATGCTGCGCAGGGTGAGCTGGGCATTGGTCACCAGCAACTGGTGGAAATTGCCCGTGCGCTGTCGAAGGACACGCGCGTGCTGATTATGGATGAACCCACCTCGGCGCTCAGTCAGTCGGAAGTCAAAGTGCTGTTTAACGTGATTGAGCAGCTGAAACGGCGTGGCGTCACCATTATCTACATCTCCCACCGGCTGGAAGAGCTGATGGAAATCGGTGATCACATCACTATTTTCCGCGACGGCCGCTTTATCAGTGAACGTGAAGTACGTGATGCCAGTATTCCGTGGATTATCGAACAGATGGTCGGCGACAAGAAAAAACACTTCGACTATAGCCCGGCGACCCAGGGGGAAACCGTGCTGGAGGTCGATGGCCTGACGGCGCTGCATCAGAACGGCGGTTACAAGCTGAATGATGTCTCCTTTTCCCTGCGTAAAGGGGAAGTGGTGGGGATTTACGGCCTGCTGGGCGCGGGGCGCACTGAGCTGTTCAAAGGGCTGATTGGCCTGATGAGTTATCAGCATGGCAGCATTCGCCTGCATGGCGCATCACTGGACAAATGCAACTTCCAGCAGCGGCTGAAGCGCGGGATTGCGCTGGTGCCGGAAGATCGCCAGGGCGAAGGCGTGGTGCAGCTGATGTCGATTAAAACCAACATGACGCTGTCGGATCTCAGCCTGCGCGCGTTTCACCGCGCGATGGCATTGCTGCGGCCGAATAAAGAGGACGCGCGGGTTAATGACATGATTGCGCGGCTGGCGATCAAAGTCAGTGATATGGAGCTGCCGATCACCTCGCTGAGCGGCGGCAACCAGCAGAAGGTAGTGCTGGGCAAAGCACTGATGACCGCGCCGCAGGTGGTACTGCTGGATGAGCCGACGCGCGGCATTGATGTCGGCGCGAAAACCGATGTTTATCACCTGATTGGTTCGATGGCGCACCAGGGGCTGGCGGTGATGTTCTCATCGTCCGAGCTGGATGAAGTGATGGCGCTGGCGGATCGTATTCTGGTGATGGCCGATGGGCGTATCGCCGCCGATTTACCCCGCGCTGACGCCACGCGTGAAATGTTGATTGCGGCGTCCACACCGCATGACTGACAGGGCCTGAGGATAACCTGATGAATCAGAAATATTTGCTCTACATGTACTTACTGAAAGCGCGCACCTTTATTGCCCTGTTAATTGTCATTGGCTTTTTTAGCGTGATGGTGCCGAATTTCCTGACCACGTCAAACCTGCTGATTATGACCCAGCATGTGGCTATCACCGGTTTGCTGGCAATTGGCATGACGCTGGTGATCCTGAGGAAGGTGCGATTTAATCATTCAAAGTTCTGTTCATGACTACAATGATTGCCGTTCATCTATCGTTTTCAGTGTTTTGGGCGGTTCTTTGTTCATTTACCATACGATGACAGGACGAAAAAATGGTTCCCATCGAATTAATCGCACCTTCCCTAACCGTCCCTCCATCCACATGACCAAGCGTTGCACTTATTATCTGAATTCGCGGCTATCATCTTTGGAAAACGAGTGGCTGGCGTTAACACGGCCAGAAAAATCCAGTTTGTTGCCATCTTTATTATAGATCTCTGCGGCCTGTGCACTGCTAAGCCCCAGTAAAACAGGTACCACAACTGCCAAGACTTTCTGCTTCATCATTCTATTTCCTGTAAGTTATTTTTATTAAGACGCGCTCGTGGCGACGACATCAAAATGTCATAAATGATAAATTTACAATAAGAACATAAGTGTTACAAAATATAAAATTCAGTTGAATATCAAAATCTGAAGAGGGTAAAGGTCAATTTTAACTATCCATATCACTTTTTCTTATTTTTACTGCATTGATTTACTGGATTGTGTAACGTCATAACTTGCTGTTTGTACTATGTCTGTATGATCATCATTCCACGGGGTGGGTTTTTGTTTGCTAATTGTTTAAAATTTGTTCCTTTTCATTTTTTTAACAATCAAATCTCATAAATTAAATTAACCATGTTGGTTATTTATTATTTTGTTCTTTTTAAAGTTACATATCTTTCTTGCCTGAAATAACTTTTTGTGATGGTGAGATAATAAAACGCATTGACGATATTAAAAATGATTTAGTAAGTGTTAAATAGCATGCTAATTATCATATTCCGGTAGAAGTAATAACGAGGCGAATAACACATCCTCTGCAGGGAAATAATGATTAGCATTTGTAAAGATTGAGTCGCGTCAACGTGATTACGCGATAAAACAGGCCGATGGCCTTAACAGCGCATTCACACTGCTGCTGCGGCTGATACATAAGAGGACGGTCAGGCCTTTGGCGAAGGTCAGAATGCCATCAGTTGCATCCTTTTTTCTGCCTCTGATCCGTCGCCGCGATGTTGAGAAATCATTCCGCTGCACGACACATCGTCGCTCCACCCGCGTTAACGCAGAATGAATGCAGTGATAAAGATTGCATCAGCCAGCATAAATCGCTGGCCTTGCGTCAGCACAGATACGGTATGGGGAATGGTGCTGACGGGGCAATCGGCAGGGAAATGTTGATGCCGGAGCCGCTGGCAGCGGCAATCAGCAATACCTGCATCAGGATAAATGATGCGGTGATGACGGCTGCTACACCCGCGCTGTCGGGCTGTCAGCAGCATCACCAAAGGCGTATCAGGACGAAAAACAGTTCAGGTAAACTGAAGCAACTGACACCAATGCTCAGCGACACAGTCGCCATGCCGGGCATCAGTTGAGGAAGTAACCTGCTGCCGTTACGCTATCAGCAGAACCGGGTGGTCATACTTTCAGCTAATAAAATGTCTGTTAACCCTGCGGCCTGTGAGTATAACAGCCCGGAAAGATTGAAAATGATATAGATCAGATCTGTCACGCCATGCACCGTTCAGGCGCAGACTGCATCGTAATAGTGCGCTAATTGCCTCTTAATAAAACCAAATCCCATCGTTGATCACAAAAGCCATATTTTATTTCACCGTTGCATAATTCCGCTTTTTTCTGTGCCGTTTCTGACCCGTATTCAGATTGTTATTCACTTTTTATGCATCATTTATGCATTAATGTCTTTCGTAAGTTATTGATATTCTGTTGGTGTGATCGTTTTATGCATTTTTAGCGCTGGCTGGCACGCCCTGTGCAAATTACATTAAAGCTGTGGTGATTTATTTTATTAACATTGTTTCAACTTTTCGTTCACTTATCAGTGGGCAGCGAGGCCGCTATGCAACAGTCAGTATCACGCGAAAACTTTGATCAGTGGATGGTGCCGACTTACGCGCCCGCCAGCTTTGTGCCGGTGCGGGCGGAAGGTTCAACACTGTGGGATCAAAATAATAAAGACTATATCGACTTTGCGGGCGGGATAGCGGTGAATGCGCTGGGTCATGCACATCCTGAGTTGCAGTTAGCGCTGCAACAGCAGGCGGCGCGGCTGTGGCATACCGGCAACGGCTACACCAACGAGCCGATTCTGCGACTGGCGAAACAGCTGATTGACGCCACGTTTGCCGACCGCGTGTTCTTTTGTAATTCCGGCGCTGAAGCCAACGAAGCGGCGCTGAAACTGGCGCGTAAATATGCTCACGATCGTTTTGGTGCGCAGAAGAGCGGTATTGTTGCTTTTAATAATGCCTTCCACGGTCGCACGCTGTTTACGGTTTCAGCCGGTGGTCAGCCCGCTTATTCGCAGGATTTCGCGCCGCTGCCGCAGGGGATCAGCCATGCAGTGTTTAACGATCTGGCCTCTGCTGCCGCGCTGATTAATGACGAGACCTGTGCGGTGATCGTCGAACCGATTCAGGGGGAAGGTGGTGTCGTACCTGCCGAACCGGCGTTTCTGCGGGGTTTGCGCGAGCTGTGTGATAAACATCAGGCATTGCTGATTTTTGATGAGGTACAGACCGGTGTCGGTCGTACCGGTTCGCTGTACGCCTATATGCATTACGGGGTGATACCGGATGTGCTCTCCACCGCCAAGGCGCTGGGCGGTGGCTTCCCGATTGGCGCGATGCTGACCACGGAAAAACTGGCGGCAGCGATGGGCGTCGGCAGTCATGGTACCACCTACGGCGGTAATCCGCTGGCAGGCGCGGTAGCTGGCAAAGTGGTGGAGCTGATCAACCGCCCTGAAGTGATGGATGGCGTGGGGCTGCGTCACCGCTGGTTTATTGACGGTCTCAACGCCATTAATCAGCGTCTGCATCTGTTCAGTGAAATCCGTGGCATGGGGCTGCTGATCGGCTGCGTACTGACGGACGATTTTCGTGGCAAGGCGAAGCAGTTCAACCTGGCGGCAGCAGAAGAGGGCGTGATGGTACTGATCGCCGGGCCAAATGTGGTGCGCTTTGCGCCGGCGCTGGTGATCAGCGAGCAGGAAGTGGCGCTCGGGCTGCAACGCTTTGCCCGTGCCTGCGAACGAATCGTGGCAGGAGAGTCGCTATGATGTTTATCCGTCCCGTCGCGCGTGACGATTTGCCGCAACTGCTGGCGCTGGCGGGAAAAACAGGCGGTGGCCTGACGTCGCTCCCTGCTGACGAGGCGACCCTGGCGGCACGCATCGAGCGTTCGCTGCAGACCTGGCAGGATACACTGCCGCGTGCGGAACAGGGATACGTGTTTGTGCTGGCGGACAGCACGACGCAGCAGGCAGTGGGCATTTGCGCCATTGAAGTGGCTGTCGGGCTGCAGGACCCCTGGTATAACTTTCGTGTGGGCACGCAGGTGCATGCGTCGAAAGAGCTGAATGTCTATAACAATCTGGCGACGCTATCGCTGAGTAATGACCATACCGGCAGCAGTGAGCTGTGCACGCTGTTTCTCGACCCCGACTACCGCGATGGTAAAAACGGTTATCTGTTATCGAAATCGCGCTTTCTGTTTATGGCCGAATTTCGCCAGCGTTTTATGCAAAAGGTGGTGGCGGAAATGCGCGGCGTCAGCGATGAGCAGGGACGATCACCATTCTGGGACAGCGTGGGCAGTCGTTTCTTTTCGATGGCCTTTGCGGATGCGGATTTCCTTAGCGGCACCGGGCAGAAGGCGTTTATCGCCGAACTGATGCCGAAACACCCGTTGTATATCGATTATCTGTCAGCTGACGCGCAGGCCGTGATTGGCCAGGTGCATCCGCAGACTGCGCCTGCGCGCGCAGTACTTGAGGCGGAAGGTTTTCGCTATCTGAACTACGTCGACATCTTTGATGGTGGTCCGACACTGGAATGCGATATCGACCATATCCGCGCGGTACGCAAAAGTCGTCTGCTGCCGGTTGAATTCAGCGAGACGCCCGCAGATACCCGTTTGCCGCTGTGTCTGGTAGCGAACAGCGATTATCAGCATTTCCGTGTGGTGTTACTGCATGCGGACCCGAAAGCGGCAACTATTACGATTAATCAACAGGTGGCGGAGCTGATGAACTGCCTGCCAGGCGCCCGCCTGCGCGTGGTAAAGCTCTGTCCCGGGGAGGTAAGCGCATGACGCACTGTATTAACGGACAATGGATCACGGGCGGCGGCGACAGCATGGCGAAAGCCGATCCGGTGGACGGCCAGCTGCTGTGGCAGGGCAAAAGCGCCAGTGCATCACAGGTGGTCAGCGCCTGCGAAGCCGCGCGTGCGGCATTTCCCGGCTGGGCGCGTCGCCCGCTAAGCGAACGGCAGGAGATTGCGGAAAAATTTGCCGCATTGCTGGAACAGAATAAAGCGGATCTCAGCACGACCATTGCGCGCGAAACCGGTAAGCCACGCTGGGAAGCCCTGACCGAAGTGCAGGCGATGATCAATAAGGTGGCGATTTCTGTTAAAGCTTTGCATGCCCGTACCGGCTACAGTCAGGAAGGCGAAAGTTCACTGCGCCACCGTCCGCACGGCGTACTGGCAGTGTTTGGCCCTTACAATTTCCCGGGGCATCTGCCGAACGGACATATCGTGCCGGCACTGCTGGCGGGCAATACGGTAGTGTTTAAGCCCAGCGAACTGACGCCGCTGACGGCGGAAAAAACCGTGCATCTGTGGCTGCAGGCCGGGCTGCCAGGCGGTGTGCTGAATCTGCTGCAGGGCGGACGCACGACCGGCCAGGCGCTGGCGCAGGATAAGCAAATCGATGGTCTGCTGTTTACCGGCAGCGCCAGCACGGGCTATCAGCTGCATCAGCAGTTTGCCGGGCAGCCGGAAAAGATCCTTGCGCTGGAAATGGGCGGTAACAATGCGCTGATTGTTGAAGATCCTACGGATATTGATGCTGCGGTGCATATCGCGATTCAGTCAGCCTTTATTACCGCCGGACAGCGCTGCACCTGTGCGCGTCGTCTGCTGGTGAAGCGCGGGGCGGCGGGAGAGGCTTTTCTTCAGCGGCTGGTGGAAGTGACGGCGCGTCTGCGCGTCGGGCGCTGGAACGATGAACCGCAGCCGTTTATGGGCAGCGTGGTGTCGCTGGCAGCGGCAGAGCATATCTGGCGTGAGTGGCAGGCGCGGGTGGCGGCGGGCGGTAAAGTGTTGCTGCCGATGCAGTGGCCATCGCGCGATAGCGCGTTGCTGACGCCGGGCATTATTGACGTCAGCAACCTGCGCCATCTGCCCGATGAAGAGGTGTTTGGTCCGCTGCTGGCAGTGGTGCGTTATGACGATTATGAGCATGCTATCCGGCTGGCGAATCAGACCCGTTACGGTCTTTCCTGCGGACTGATTTCACCACAGCGCGAGAAATTTGACCGTCTGCTGCTGGAAGCGCGGGCGGGTATTGTGAACTGGAATAAACCGCTGACCGGCGCGGCCAGCACGGCACCCTTTGGTGGCATCGGCGCATCGGGTAACCACCGCGCCAGCGCCTGGTACGCCGCGGACTATTGCGCCTGGCCGATGGCGTCGCTGGAGAGTGCACAACTGACACTTCCCGTGACACTGTCACCCGGACTGGATTTTAGCGCGACGGGAGAGGCCTGATGACGGCTCGTGAAGTGAATTTTGATGGTCTGCCGGGGTTGACGCACCACTATGCCGGTTTGTCATTTGGCAATGAAGCGTCGACACGTAACCAGCACCAGCTGTCGAATCCACAGCTGGCGGCAAAGCAGGGCTTGCTGAAAATGAAGGCGCTGGCCGACCTCGGCTTTGCTCAGGGCGTTATCCCACCTCATGAGCGGCCGCATATTGGCGCGCTGCGCCAGCTGGGTTTTAGCGGTAACGATGAACAGGTACTGGCGAAAGCGGCCAGCCAGGCGCCACAGCTGCTGTCTGCTGCCAGTTCGGCCTCGGCAATGTGGGTCGCCAATGCCGCGACGGTATCCCCCTCGGCAGACAGTGCAGACCGGCGTGTACATCTGACGGTGGCGAATCTTAACAACAAATTCCATCGTGCCATTGAAGCGCCCACTACCGAAGCGCTGCTGCGGGCAATATTCCGTCATCCTGACTATTTTACTGTGCATCCGGCGCTGCCGCAGGTGGCGTTGTTTGGCGATGAAGGGGCGGCAAATCATAACCGTTTTGGCGCAGATTACGGTGAACCCGGCGTGCAGCTGTTTGTCTACGGCCGTGCGGAAGCCGCTGGCAGCATTGCCCCGCAGCGTTATCCGGCGCGTCAGACGCGTGAAGCCAGCGAAGCGGTCGCCCGGCTGCACCAGCTTGCTCCGGCAAGAACGATTTTCGCGCAACAGAACCCGGCGGTGATCGATCAGGGCGTATTCCATAACGATGTGATTGCGGTCAGTAACCAGCAATTGCTGTTCTGCCACCAGCATGCCTTTCTTAATCAGCCAGCATTGCTGGCGCAGTTGCAGCAACAGGTGAGGGGCTTCAGCGTGATTGAGGTGCCGGATGATCGTGTTTCAGTGCAGGATGCGGTCAGTACCTACCTGTTTAACAGCCAGCTGTTAAGTCGCGAGCAGGGCGACATGCTGCTGGTGTTGCCGGAGGAGGCGCGTCAGCATGCGGGTGTCTGGCGCTATGTCAATGAACTGGTGGCAGGCGACGGGCCGATTGGCGAACTGAAGGTCTTCGACCTGCGGGAAAGCATGTGTAACGGCGGCGGCCCGGCCTGTCTGCGGCTGCGTGTGGTGCTGAGCAGCGAAGAGCTGGCGGCGGTCAATCCGCGGGTAATGATGAACGATCAGTTGTTCGCCACGCTGAATCGCTGGGTCGACCGCCACTATCGTGACCGGCTGTCGCAGGCGGATCTCGCTGACCCGCAATTACTGAGAGAAGGACGTGAAGCACTTGACGAACTGACGCAGTTGCTAGACTTAGGAAGTGTCTATGCATTTCAGCAGTAAGTGGTTTCAACAGTAAGGCGGCGCTAATTGCCAGCCTGGACGGGGTTAGCCCCGTCTGTGTCCGATGGAGTATCACTGATGGATTTATTACAACAAACGCTCGCCGGCAGTGCCCCTGATGTCCTGAACGGTGAGACCCCCTGGCTGCGCTGGTACTGGCGTGATGAGGGGATCATTGAATTTATTCCGCGTCACGAAACGCATCAGGCGGTGGTAGTGTCGGCGGGGCTGCACGGCAATGAGACCGCGCCGGTCGAGATTGTCAATCAGCTGGTCAGCCAGCTGCTGTCGGGCGAAAAACCGCTGCAGCCGCGGCTGCTGGTGATTCTGGGCAATCCTGCTGCGCTGCGTACTAACCAGCGTTATCTGCGGGTGGATATCAACCGTCTGTTTGGCGGTCGCTGGCAGCGCAATGAAGATTGCGCGGAAGCGCGTCGTGCGTGGCAGCTGGAGCGTGCGCTGGAAAGTTTCTGGCAGGGGACAGAGGCGCAGACACCACGCTGGCATCTTGATTTGCACACCGCTATTCGTGGTTCTTATCATCCACGTTTCGGCGTGCTGCCGTTTTGTCAGCGTCCGTGGCCGCAGGATTTTATGCACTGGCTGAGCGCCGCGGGTCTGGAAGCACTGGTGTTTCATCGTGCCCCTGGCGGCACCTTCAGCCACTACAGCAGTGAACATTTCGCTGCCATCAGTTGCACGCTGGAGCTGGGGAAAGCCCAGCCGTTCGGGCAAAACGACCTGACACAGTTTGCCGCCGCACAACAGGCGCTGGCATCGCTGCTGTTTGGCGACGCGCTGCCGCCTGTTGCTGAGGAACCGCGCCGCTACCGTGTGGCACAGCAAATCACCCGTCACACGGCGGCGTTTCAGCTGCATATGAGCGGTGAAACGCTTAATTTCACCGCTTTTCCGCAGGGCACGCTGCTGGCGGAAGATGGTGAAGATCGTTACTACGTGCAGCAGGCGCGCGAGTATGTACTGTTCCCTAATCCTGCGGTGGCGACCGGTCTGCGCGCCGGATTGATGCTGGTGGAAGATAATGCGTACAACGTGGCGCTCAGCGCCGAAACGGTCAGCTGAAACAGCGGGAAAACATGTGCGGCGTACACGCCGCGCTTAAAGTGTAAAGACAACGTTTTTTTCTTTCCCAAAAGCTGCCTCTGGCATTACACTCCTCCATATTCCCTGCATTATTCCGCCAGCGGATCATACTTTTTAGCAATTCTTCACCATATTCTTCTTATTCCCTTCATGATTGTTCTTATCTTGTCTTTTATGCTTTCAGGGCTTTACCAACGCTCTGAGTACTTGACGATTAGCGCCCTACACTGGATTCCGAAGTCGCAACACGGCTGTCGTCATGAAACTGATAAGTAAGGACAATATTATGCGTAAATTAACTTCCCTCTTCATCGCAACCACACTGGCTTTGGGTGCAGCTAATATCGTTCATGCTGCCGCTGACAACCTGACGCCACCGCCAGCAGGTGCAGAAAAGCCGATGCACAAACCCCCGATGCATCCCGGCATGCATATGTTTAAAGGCCTGAACCTGACTGACGCGCAGAAAGAGAAAGTGCGCGCCATCATGGATGAGTCACGCAAAGAGATGAAACGTCCGTCGCTGGAAGAGCGCCGTGCCCTGCACGCGATTATTGCGGCTGACCAGTTCGATAAGAGCAAAGCGGAAGCCCAGGCTGAAGCGATGAGTGCTCACGGTAAAGAACGTGCGCTGGCGATGCTGGAAACCCAGAACAAACTGTATAACGTACTGACGCCTGAGCAGAAAAAGCAGTACAACGCCAACTTTGAGAAACGTCTGACTGAAAAGCCACAGCATAAAGGTAAGATGTTACCACCGCCTGATGCACCGCAGGGTGATGTTCCACCACCAGAAGGTGCACCAGCAGAATAAAACTGCTGTCAGCGTTGGTAAAATTTGAGACCGCCGGTGTTGCCCACCCCGCCTGTACAGGCGGTGGTCAGCACCGGCGGTTTTGCGTTATGACAACGGAATGAGCGGATAATCGCCGCTGAGCAGCGGCCGGCACAGGATTTTATAACCGTCGCTGTCAAAGCCTTCAGGTGCGCGTTTCAGCGTCGCAGCATCAGCGATATCACTGACGCTGCCGAGATAAAACCAGTGGTCGATAACATGGATCTGCGTCTGTACCTGCCCCTGTTCCACCAGACCCACCGCGCCGTGATACGGCCAGCACTGGATGCGTACCTGCTCCAGCGCCATCAGCAGTCGCTGCTGATGCGCTTCTCTGCTTTCCCGCCCACAGCAGGCGCCTGCACAGCGTTTCAGGCTGCTGCGAAAACAGCCGCGCCCTTTGCTGACACTCTCCAGCCCCAGTAAGCCATAACAGAGCTGCTGCTCATCCGCGATGCTTTTCAGTGTCTCCTGTGCGGTGCGGCGGTTGGCATACAGACCAAACAGATTGGGCGAACGGGAAAAATCCAGTTCTCTGGCATACACCACCTGGGGTTTATCACCGCTGAGTTGCAGCGAGCAGAGCTGACGATTTTTACGCAGACGTTTATTAAACAGCGGCTGCTGCGTTTTGATTAGCTGAGCTTCCAGCAGCAACGCACCCAGTTCACCCGCGGTGGTGATCCAGCTGATATGCCGCGCCTGATGCAGCATTTTCGCCGCATCGGCATTGCGGAAATGTGCCATGACCCGGCTGCGGATGCGTAAGCGTCTCATCCAGACCGTCTTTTATTTTTGCCCGTGTTTTCTACCATGGACACTTTCGCGAACATGGACTC
>NZ_CBFFRK010000143.1:0-11909 GCF_965644245.1 Erwinia sp. V71 | reverse complement strand
TTCAGGCAACCGTCTGTGGTGTTTGCAGAGCTAAGATTGGCGGCTTAGCGTTGCACTTCGGAGTTGAATCCGCCGGGGTTAAATGCTTCTAATTGCCTTCCCCATTTAATTGCATCAGAGACATTCAGGCAGCCGTGCAGATCGAGCATAATATCGATATGTTCCCCGACGGCTTCACGCACCGCTTTCACCCGGGCTATTGCCATATCGCCCCATTCTTTGCTAACCGGACGCGATGGCGTGGATTTTTCCCCCTGCGGCGACATCTTAAACGGATCAAATTTTAGTCCGGTGTAACCATCCTCCACGACACGCAGGGCATTTTCGGCAAACTCCTCCGGACGCCAGGCATCAAAGTACCAGTGGTTGGCATACAGGCGGATACTGTCCCGGCATTTACCCCCCATCAGCTGGTAAATGGGCAGGTTAAGGCTTTTGCCCTTGATATCCCATAGCGCCATATCAATTGCGCTCATCGCACCATAAATCGCCAGTGAACGTCCGCGCGCCCAGTAGCTGTTATCAAAACACTGCTGAAAAATGCGTTCAGAGTCGAAAGGTGACTGCCCGATAAGGAATTTTTTCGCCAGTGTTTCTAATACCGGGATCACTGATTTGGCGCCAACGCCGTAGCTCATCGCCACTTCACCGATACCACTGATGCCTTCATCGGTTTCAATTTCAATCACGATCAGGTTATGGGCGGGGGCCCGGTGCCTGAGATCGACATCGTAGACATTTAGCTGGGTGATTTTCATAATTCGCCTCAAATTCAACTGACATGCATTATGTGCACGTTCACATTTCGCATCAAGAGCAGAAAAACGATCCAGATCACACAAAAAACAAAAATGTGCACGTTCACATTTTATTTTTTAGCCTGAAATTTTAAAAAGGATTGAAAAGGCAATAAACATCATGAGCATCACGACATCGATGGGAAATGTGAGTAGTAAGTGTCGTGCGCAGGATAGCTGTCAGAGAGGGGGAGGCGTCGGGTTCTGTATAGCAAAAGGAGAGATGTCCGGGACCTGCCACCAGGCCCCGGAGCGGGGTAAAACCTTAGCGTGCGTTCAGCAGGGCGATATTCTGGCGGAAATCACCGTTATGACGGTCGGTAAGGAAGTTGTCACTCTCCACCTGGAAGCGGGTGACAGACTGCTGCAGATGAATGACCTGCTGCTGCAGTGCGCTGGCGGCCGTCGCGACTTCAGAAACCAGCGAGGCGTTCTGCTGGGTGACGCCGTCCATCTGGTTAATGGCGATATTGATTTGCGAAATACCACGCGTCTGTTCACCTGACGCCAGCATCACTTCATCCATAATATCTACCACTTTTTTCACGTCCTGCTGGGCTTCATCCATGGTGTTACCGGCGACTTCCACCAGTCCGGCGCCTTTCTCAATACGGCTGAGAGAGGCATCAATCACAGTGCTGATCTCTTTCGCGGCAGTGGCGCTGCGCTGGGCAAGGGTACGCACTTCAGATGCGACCACGGCAAAGCCTTTACCGTACTGACCGGCACGGGCCGATTCAACAGCGGCGTTCAGCGCCAGCAGGTTAGTCTGGAAGGCAATACCATCAATCACACCCACGATATCGCCAATCTTGGACGCACCTTCTTTAATCGAACGCATGGTATCGATGACTTCAGCAACCAGATGGCTGCCGCGTGATACGGTGCCAGATGCCTGCTGCGCCAGCTGGTTCGCTTTACGTGTGTTGTCTTCGTTGTTTTTCACCGTCGCCATGATCTGTTCCATGCTTGACGCGGTTTCGTCCAGTGACGCAGCCTGCTGCTCAGTACGGCTGGAAAGGTCGATGTTACCCGAGGCAATCTCTTCCACGCCGGTGCTGATGGCGTCGGTGCCGCTGCGCACCACCAGAACCATCTCTTCCAGACCGTCACGCATACGTTGTACCGCGGCAAACAGCAGGGCGATTTCGTTTTTACCGCTGATATCAATTTTGGCGCGCAGATCGCCTTCGGCAATACGGTCAAACACGGTAATTGCCTGGTTCAGCGGCTTCACGACCAGCCTGGTCAGCACCATCCATGCCAGTGCTGCCAGCACCAGCGCACAGACAATGGCGGTATACAGGGTGTACTGCATATGGGTCACGCGCTGGTTTGAATCTGCCCAGGCCTGATCGATACTTTTCAGCTTGAAGGAGACCAGTGCTTTGGAGGCTTTATCAAACGCGGCATACAGCGCCGTGGATTTACCTGCACGCTGACGGTAATCGTCGAGATTACCTGCCTGCAGTGAGGCAACACCCGGCTCGATAAACTCTTTCATCAGGGTGGCACGGCTGGTTGCCATTTCACCGGAAATCACTTTTTCTTCTTCGGTCTGCGGATATTGCAGATATTCCTGCCATTTGCCGTTGGCGCCATCAATTTTGCCGCGAGCGCGATCCAGCGCCACTTTTGCTTTATCAGCGTCACCGTTACCCATCAGTGATTCATACAGACGCAGGTCAAGGCGGGCACGCAGTAACAGCTCAGAGCTGTCATTCAGGGCGACCAGGCCTGGCAGAACTTCGTTATCGACGCGGGCAAAGGATTTATCACCCGACTGAACGGCCACTAATCCCAGTACGCCAACAAAGAGTAATAATGCGGTGAGTAAGAAAATCATGGAGCTGAGTGCAGTGCGAATCTTTATTTTACGAAACATAGCGTATTCCCTGTTGCCAGTTGCTAAAAAAGTGTAAACGCTGACGCTCTGCGAGAGTCTGACAGCGATTCAGTTTTTAACCATAAAAAAGAAAGCGAAGAGAAAATGACCGGCAATAAATAAGCTTATTGCCGGCCGGAGTAATGACGTATTATTTTATTTACTGGTGTTGGCCAAAAAGGCCTGCAATTTTTCTTTGTAGAATTTTACTGACATCATGGTGCCATGACCACTGGTGTCTTTACTGGCTGGGATCAGGAACAATTCAGCCTTTTTCAGTTTTTTCAGGTCACTATCCAGGGTGCTGATTTCTACCGGGTTGCGTTCATCGTCAGCGGAATTAATTACCAGCAGTGGTGCTTTAATTTTATTTAAATCCGGTGCGGCATTATAATTCGCCGATGAACCCCAGATATAAATAAAGTCGTTGGCATCGCTGGTCAGCGGTGCAGCAAGACGCTCGTCAATCAGCTTGTCTGCCTGCGCACGGGTTGGCGCTTTGCTCTGATAAGCCTGCGTGCCGCCAGTGGTGGCAATGCTGAACATATTGCTGGCATATTTCAGCGATGCTGGCTGCTGACGGTAATTACCATTATCCCAGCTCGGATCGTTTTTAATCGATTCGATTAACATGCGGCGCATCATCCAGTTACGACCGGATAATTCATTTGGCTGCGATGCCATTGGCACCAACGCATCCATCATGCCAGGATATTTCTCACCCCACAGCCAGGTTTGCATCCCGCCCATGGAATAACCCATCACCAGACGCAGATGGCTAATACCCAGTCCCTCTTTAATTAAACGATATTGTGCCTGCACCATATCGTTATAATCAAATTGCGGGAATTTCATCCGCAGGCCATCAGACGGTTTGGATGATTTACCAGAACCAATACTTTCCGGCATGATGATAAAATATTTGCTGCTGTCCAGTGGCTGTCCCGGGCCAAACAACTCGCCACCAAATCCTTTGGCTAACAGTGCGCTAATCGGTTGGTTGGTGCCATGCAGTAACAACACTGCAGGCTTACTGCGATCACCGAGGGTGTAGTAGTGAATGCGCAGATCTTTCAGTTTTTCACCGCTGTTGAAGCTGAACTCAGGTGCGACCCAGTTCCCTTCCTGTGGTTGAGGGACCGCATTTTCTGCATGCGTTAATGGTGACGCGATTAACAGAAAACAACCTACCAGCCCTGATACTATATGCTTAGCCATAAAACAACTCGTTGCCCGTCACTGAGTATTGGAGCAGCGATGTTAATGTTGATTAAGAAAAATCCCAAAGCACATTAACAGGCTTAAATATAAAAAAATATTATCTGCTAGGCGTTGTGTTTATGGCAAAATATTCTGCACAGGGTTTAACATACGATGCTATATCCCTGATTTGACTTTGTTACACTTTCTGCCAGCGTCTCACAAAGTGGGACAATATATTCGTAATATCGCTGTCATATACTTAACTCAAATGTGGTTAAATAACCCGCAATTTATCGGGCGAGTTTGAAACTGACATTAAAAGTTTCTACACAATGGCCGATTAATATCTCAGCAATAGCGCACATTGGCGCGGCCTGAACGCGACCCGGATGCGTAATACAACTATACAATTTTTCAGCAGCAATGCTGTGAGCGAGCCATTGCGCCGCTTGCCTTGTGACTTTTACCGACACCAACACCTGGGAACAGGAACACCTGATTTATGACTGAAAATGTGATTGAGCGTATTTCCGCAGCGCTCGGATCGGAAAAAACGCTTGAGGGTTTCGTTCGCCAGTTGCTGGAGATGCTTGAGCTGGTGACTGATATGGAATCCACTTATCTGACGCGCATTGATACTGAGGGTTTACAGCAGCATATTCTCTATTCACGTAACAGCCAGCAAATGCAGATCCCGGAAGGGCTGGCGGTTCCCTGGCAGGATACGCTGTGTAAACGGGCACTGGATTCCGGGCAGCGTTATACCTGTGATGTCGCCAGTGTTTGGGGCGATTCTGAAGCCGCCAAAGCGCTGGGGATTACCACCTATGTCAGTACTCCTGTCCGGCTGGGCGACGGTGAGTTGTATGGCACACTCTGCGCCGCCAGTACGCAAAGCCGTGAGCTGTCAGCTCGTGCGGAGCAGGTTCTGCAACTGTTTGCTGAACTGATTGCGCAGTATATCCGCAAAGAGCAACTGCTTGATGAGCTGCGGGAAGCCAATGCCGCACTGCGTACCGCCAGCTTTACGGATGAATTAACCGGCCTGCCTAATCGCCGTTCTGTATTCAATCAGCTTCCCGCTCTGTTTGCCCGTGCGAAACGTGATTCGCGCCATGTACTGATCGCTTTTGCCGATCTGGACGGTTTTAAACAGATTAACGATCTCTATGGCCATAAAACCGGCGATGCCTTTTTAGTGGCGGTAGGGCAGCGTTTGCAACATGGCACGGTAACCGATGAAGTTATCGGTCGCCTTGGCGGTGATGAATTTATTGTTGCCTGTATTGGGCCGAATATCTGCAATGAAAGTCATCACGATAAACACGCGTTTCAGCAGCGACTCGCGGCGCTGCTAAAAGGCAAATACGATCTGCATTCCTGCTTCATTGATTATGCCGGCGCCAGTATTGGCGTGATTGCGGTCGATCCTGTGCATTCATCGCCGGATATGGCGGTGCGTGATGCCGATGCGGCGATGTATGAGGAAAAACGGCTGCGTAAGCTGGCGTCGGTTTAATCAGGTTTGGCAATAAGGTAGCCCGGAGGCTAGCTGCGGGGGAACACAGGGAATGCGTGGTAATTATCTCAACATTAAACGCGGTCAGTTTTCCGCTGCGATGGTGCGTAAGGTTATTTGGGGCTGTGTGGTATCTGCGCCCATCCTAGCATTTTGCTACTACATGCTATGGGCACTGAATATTTCCCGTAGCACCGTGCTCATCAAATCCCTGCCCGCGGAGACGATTTATCTCACACTGGCAGGTGTATTGGGCGTGGGTTTTGCCTGGCGAGCGTTCTGTCAGCGAGATTCCCAGCCTGCAGGAAAGAAGCTGAAGTATGTGGGCGAGAAGTTTATGTTCGGTGCTTTTATCGGTTTTTTTTTACCGCTTAATAGTTTCGACGTCTGGATCTATTTATTCCCCGATCAAACCATCCGCTACATCACCGACTATGAAATAACGTTTCCCGGCCCTTCGCGTGGCAAAAACAGCCGCTGTGAAGCAGGGATCTGGATCAGAGAGAAGCATACTGACCGCTGGCGCCTGCTTTGTAGTAGTAAAGAAGAGGTCAGACTGGACGGAAAATACCGCCAGCGAGGAATGGATGGGATGTGGGTTACCGCACGAATAAATAAGCTGGGCGCATATGTCGAACACTACGAGTTTGGCTATAAGCCGTTAGCGGAAGCCAAAACCCGGTAACTGTCACTACCGGGTTTCAGCTGTCACGCCACCTCCGCCGCAGGCACCACTTCCACCGCCGACAATAACAGCCGGGTATAGTCATGACGCGGCTGAGTGAAAATCTGCTCCACGCTGCCTGTCTCGACAATTTCTCCCGCCTTCATCACCGCAATCCGCTGGCTCATATGCTGCACCACGCCCAGATCATGCGAAATAAACAACATCGACAGTTGCAGCCTGCGCTGCAGCGCCACCAGCAAGTCCAGCACCTGCGCCTGGGTCGTCACATCCAGTGCCGATACCGGCTCGTCGCAAATCAATATATCCGGCTCACAGGCCAGTGCCTGGGCGATGGAGACCCGCTGGCGCTGCCCGCCAGACAGCGCTCCAGGACGGCGGGGCAGCAGATCCGCACTCAGCCCGACCAGCGCCAGCAGTTGCAGAATGCGCTGTTGCTGCTGTGCGCGACTGAGTGTGCTGTGCAGCCGCAGTGGCTGCTGGAGCAACTGCTGAACAGTAAATTGTGGATCAAAAGAGCCGAGCGGATCCTGCACAATAGTTTGTATCCGGGGGCGCAGTGGTCGTCGTTCGCGCTCTTTCAGCTGGCTCCACTGCTGGCCGAGCAGCTGGATCTCACCTTGCTGAGGCGATTGCAAACCCAGCACCATTTTCCCCAGTGTGGTTTTCCCGGAACCGGATTCACCGACAATACCCAGCGTTTCCCCGCGCGCCACCTGCAGTGAAACCTGGTTAACCGCCTGCAGCCTTACACCATCCGGTAAGGTAAAGGCGACGGAGACATTATTTACTGACAACACGGGCGGCGCGTTATCATTGCTCGTCGCCTTGCTGCGCAGAGGGGGTTGCGCTGATGCTGCCAGCGGGTCGCTGCCGGTCAGCCAGCGTCCGCGGGTATGTGCAGTGGGGATCGCCGACAGCAGACGGCGGGTATAAGGATGCTGTGGTGCCGTCAGCACCTGACGCGTCGCGCCGCTTTCAACCTGCTGACCCTGATACATCACCACCACACGATCGGCGATATCCGCTACTACCGCCAGATCGTGGGTGATCAGCAGTACGCCATGGCCAGCCTGCGCCAGCTCACGAAACACTTTCAGCACCTGCTTTTGCACCGTTGCGTCCAGCGCGGTGGTGGGTTCATCGGTAATCAGCAAACGTGGGCCGGCCGCCAGAGCAGACGCTATCAGGGCGCGCTGGCGTAAGCCGCCGGACAGCTGATGCGGATATTGTGCAGCGCGGTTTGGCGCATCGGCAATCCCTGCCTGCGTCAGCAGTGCCTGTACCCGCTGCGTCAGTTCTGCGCCACGAGCCAGCCGGTGGGTGCGCAGCGGCTCGGCCACCTCCTGACCAATACGCCGCAGCGGGTCGAGGGAGGTAAGGGCATCCTGCAGCACAAAACCTATCTCGCGGCCACGTATCTGTTGCCAGCTTTTCGCATCGGGATTGCGTAAGTCCGTCAGGCTGCCATCATGTTGACTGAGTTGCAGCACTTCCGCCTGTACCCGGGCGCCAGCACCCGCCAGTCCCACCAGCGTACGAGCCGTCACCGATTTGCCGGAACCGGATTCCCCCACCAGCGCCACCACTTCACCCGGGCGCACCGTAAAGGATAAGGATTTCACCGCTTCAACCACACCACGCGCGGACGGGAAGCTGACACTCAGCTGTTCCACACGCAACAGTGGAGGGATGGAGGAGGGGGTCTGGTAAGCGCTCATTTACTGTCCACCTTTTGCCACAATAGTTTGTAAACGACGTCCCAGCAGGGTGATGGCAATCACTGACAAGGCAATCACGCTGGCGGGCAGCAGGCTGACCCACGGCGCGCTGTCGAGGAAATTGCGCCCTTCTGACAGCAGTGCTCCCCACTCGGCCGTCGGCGGTGTCACGCCCAGACCGAGAAAACTCAGGGCAGAAGCCGCCAGCACCGCATGGCCGATACCGATCGTCGCGAGGATCAACAGGGGACGTACTGTGTTGGGAATAATATGACGCAGAATAATGCGCAGCGGCGTTTCACCCAGCGCCACAGCATGTTCGATATAGCCAGACAAGCGAACCTGTAACACCTGTGAACGCACCAGTCGTGCGTAACCGGCAATGCCCGCCAGCCCGACAGCCAGCAGGGTGTTTTCCGCGCCGCGGCCAAGCACCGCAATCGCCAGCAGCGCCAGCAATAGATCGGGAAACGCCAGTAAGATATCCAGCAAACGCACCAGCAACTGGCGCAGTGCTTTTGGCGCCAGTGCTGCCAGCGCCCCCAGCAGAATGCCACCCAAACAGGAAATCAGCGTTGCGCCAACGCCAATGGTCAGTGACAGCGCGCTGCCATACACCACCCGGCTCCAGACATCACGCCCCAGCTGATCGGTGCCAAACCAGTGTGCTGCTCCCGGTGGCTGCAGAATGGCAGAGAAGTCGACATCATCCGGCTGCCAGCGAGTGAACAGCGCGGGGAAAAAGACCGTCGCCGCCAGCAGCAGGACCATCAGCGCCGGGATCAGGGTGCCGGGCGTCAGCCACGGATTGCGGTAAGTGAGGCGTACAGCCGCCACATTCTCACTCATGGCCGTGCTCCTTTCTGCGCAGACGCGGATCGATCAGCAGATACAGCGCATCAATCAGCAGGTTGATGGTGACGAACAGCAGAGCAGAGAACATCACGATGCCCAGCACCAGCGGCATATCACGGTTTTCAATCGCACTGAGGGTGATCTGGCCGAGGCCCGCGCGGCCAAATACCGTTTCCGTCAGAATCGAGCCGCCCAGCACGCTGGCGAGGAGGGTGCTGGTCAGGGTGGAGATTGCCAGTGCGCCATGGCGCAGGGCGTGACGCAGGCGCAGCAGTGTTTCACTGACGCCACGCGTGCGTACCGTCACGGCGAACGGCTGTGCCAGCGCCTCTTCCAGTCCGTCACGCAGCACCTGGCTCAGCACCGCAGTCAGCGGCAGGCTCAGGGTGATCACCGGCAACACCAGCGAGATCAGACCCTCATTGCCGGTCACCGGAAACCACTGCAATTCGAAACTGAACAGGGTCAGCAGCAGAATGCCGATCCAGTACACTGGCGTACTGAGCAGGATCAGTTCCACGCCCGCCAGCAGATTGCGCAGGCGATAGTGGCGTCCGGCGGTCACCAGGGCATTAATTACCGCCAGCACCAGTGCCAGTAGTAATGCACTGAGCGCCAGCGGGATGGTTTCACGTAAGGCGGTGCCAATCACCTGGATAACAGGCAGACGAAGCTGATAGCTCTGGCCGAGATCGCCGCTCAGCGCGCTGGCACAGTAACGCAGATACTGCACCCACAGTGGCTGATCGAGGCCAAACTGGTGAACCAGTACCTGACGGTAGCTGTCATCCACTACGCTGTTAGCGCTGCCAATCAGGATAGAGACCGGATCACCAGGGATCAGTTTGACGGCAATAAACGTCAGGGTCGCCGCACCCCAGAGTACGGCGACGATGGTCAGCAGACGTTTGCCGATAGCGGGCAAATTAAGGCTTAATCCAGGCATCATAGAAGTTCGGTTTGGCGTTGGTGGCCCAGTTGATTCCCTGCACCTGTTTTGCTTTACCCAGCTGGAAAGCCGGCAGGTAGATCGGCACGGCATACGCCTGACCGATGATTTCGTGCTGGATATCGGCGTACAGACGTTTGCGTTCTTCACTGCTGGCGCCGACGGCGGCTTCCAGTTTGCTGTCCAGCGCGGTCACGCGGGTGTAGTTATTGCCATTCGGCGGAATATAGGCGGAATGGAACACGGTACGCAGGATGTCCGGCTCCGGGCGCACGAAGTAGTTGGAGATAATGTCATAGTCATTATCGCTGCCACGGCTGGAGAAGATACCGGCATCCACCGGATCGAGCTTCAGTTCAAATCCTGCCTGTTTCACCTGGTACTGTACCGCCTGGAACAGCGTCACATCCGCGGCTTCGACACTGGAAGGGGTATAAGCGAAAGTCACACTCAGACGCTTGCCGTCTTTTACCCGGTAACCTTCACCATCTTTGCTGTTCCAGCCCGCCTCATCCAGCAGGCGGTTGGCTTTACTGATATCAAAGCCCCAGCTTTTGGCGACCGTCGGATCGTAATCCAGCGTGGCCGGTCCGAGGATATTGTCCGCCGGTTTCAGTGTGCCAAAGAACGCGGCTTTTACGGCTGTCGCACGGTCAATGGCGCTGAGGAAAGCTTGGCGTACTTTCACGTCGCTGAATGGCGCACGGGTGGTGTTCAGATACAGCACGCGCGGAATGCCGGGGTTTACGCGGGTGACCACTTCCAGTTTGCTGTTTTTCTGTACCTGCGCGAAGTTGACCGGCGGAATGGCGTCGATCACCTGCACCTGACCGCTGTTCAGCGCACCCAGACGCACCGCGGATTCCGGCAGATATTTAAATTCAATCTTATCCAGCCATGCCGGGCCCTGGTGGCTGGCATAACCCGGCCCCCAGTGATAGTCGGCGCGTTTACTGAGTTTGCTGCCGCTGCCTTTGACAAACGAGTCGAGAATAAACGGCCCGGAACCGACCACCGTATTGCTGGTATTGGCGGTTTTCTGCAGATAGGTCGGCGACTGAATGCCGAGATAAGGCAGGCTCAGACCCTGCAACAGCGGGGCGAACGGCGTTTTGTAACGGAACACCACCGTGTACTCATCGGGAGTGGTAATGGACTCAATCGGCCCCAGCAGGGATTTGGAGTAGCTGGAGGTGGTTTTCGGATCGAGAATACGGTCAAAGTTATATTTTACCGCCGCCGCATCCAGCTTCGTGCCATCGCTGAAGGTGACATCCTTGCGCAGATGGAAAGTGTATTCGGTATTGTTATTGTTGATTTCCCAGCGCTCCGCCAGCCATGGCGTAAAGCGGTTATCTTCTGCCTGGCCCACCAGCGAATCCACCACGTTGCGCGTGACCAGCGCGGTGACGGAATAAGCGGTGATCGAGGGATCGATAATCGGGGTATCGCTGCCCAGCGCGACCGTCAGTACGCCGCCCGCAACAGGTTTATCCTGTGCTGTCACGGCGAAACTGGCGGTTAGTGTCAGCGCAGACAGCACGCTGATGCGTAATACACTGACGGGTGAGTAAACGCTTCGTTTCATCCCTTATCCTTGTTATTTGATGAGAAATCATGCAATTAAAATCCATTGTAGGGAGAAAGCGGACGTCAGCGAACGATGGATAATTTATATCCATTGCTGAAAATGTTCGCAGTACGCCAGTTGTTAGCTGCATCGCAGAATTGGATTAAAAAACTAAGTTGATGTTTTAAAGTGACATCGGTCACAACATGCCGCGCCTCTTAATTATATAAAACAACCATTCATTAAAAATGAAACGATATTTCATTTAATAAAAGAGACGTTAACACTATGGCAAACAATGCAGCACCTTTGGCGGGAGGACGTAGGGTTACGCTGGGGCATCAGCTGGCCTACGGCGGTGGCAATTTGCTGGGGAGTGGCGCGCTGGCGATTGCTGGCGCCTGGTTACTCTACTTCTATACCACGTTCTGTGGCCTGACGTTGCTGGAGGCCTCATTTATTTTTTCGGTCGCCAGCGTGATTGACGCCATCAGTAACCCGCTGATGGGGTACTTAACCGATAATTTTGGCAATACCTGGCTCGGCAAACGCTTTGGTCGCCGGCGCTTTTTCCTGTTAATTGGCGCGCCGCTGATGCTGTTCTATCCGTTATTGTGGGTGGAAGGCTTCGGTTTCTGGTATTACCTCTGCGCGAATTCAGATAATAAGTGCAACGCTTGGTCATGTGGATGGAGGGACGGTTAGCTACCGATAAGCTATCCTGC
>NZ_CBFFRK010000142.1:0-11997 GCF_965644245.1 Erwinia sp. V71 | reverse complement strand
ATGACGAGCTCCGCAAGTATCAGGGAGCACTGAACAGCAGGCCAAGAAAATGCCTCGGGTTCCGGCAGCCTTCAGTGGTCTTTGCAGAGTTAAGACAGGCGGCTTAGCGTTGCACTTCGAACTTGAATCCGCCCGTTACAATCCGGCTAATGATACCTTCTCTTATGACAATACGATTGCAAGGTTTGTGACTAATATTCTGACTACAAGCGAAGTTCCACTGGTCGATCCTGCCTGACGAATGAAAGCCGGAGTTCACCCTCCGGCTTAATTTCTTGCAGGTCTCAAAGGCAAGTCTTAACAGTGATTACTTGCTGGTCCGTAATCGATACGCTCTTTCTGGATAACTCACACCCAGTTCTTCTTACGGAACTCGCGCAGCGTATCGGCCACCCACTGCATCTCCTCTGGCGTACCCAGCGAAATACGGCACCAGTTATCCGCCGGCGGGAAAGCGCGTCCCACCAGCACACCAGCGTCCGCCATATGTTTCTGATAGTCCTTCAGCGGCACAATCAGCTGGTGGAAGACAAAGTTTCCTTCAGACGGCAGATAAGGCAGTTTCAGCTCATCGAGCACTTTCAGCAGGATCTGGCGCGACAGGTCATTGCTTTTCTTGCTGTAGGCGATAAAGGCAGCGTCATCCATCGACGCCAGTGCGGCATCAACACCGCAGAAGTTAATTTTCTCACCCGCAACTTCGCGGTTCATGCGGGCAATCACATCAGGATGCGCCACCGCGTAGCCAACGCGCATCCCCGCCATGGCATGAATTTTCGAGAAGGTCTTCAGCAGAATAATGTTATCCATCCCCTGGCTCAGCAGCGGAGAGACGGAACGGAAGCGCGGATCGTTAACAAACTCGGCATAGGCTTCATCGATGATAAACATCGTGTTCGCCGGTTTACTGGTGATCCACGGCTCAATCAGGTCGGCGGGAGTAATGGTGGCGGTGGGATTATTGGGGTTCACCAGATACACCAGCGACGGGCCGTTGTAGTCAGCCACAGCCGCTTTCATGGCCGGAATATCAAATGCCCAGTTATTCAGCATCTTCACTTTGGTGACTTTCAGTCCGGCAATCTTCGCGAAATGTTCGCCATCGCCATAGGTTAATTCCGGGATCACCAGTTGTGTGTCCAGCGTGGCACAGCCCTCAATCGCGGCACGGATACCCTCAGAGGAACCGGCGGTCAGCAGCACCGATTTGAGGGTGACCTGATGATGATCGGCCAGTTTTTGTCCCAGCTGCACAATCTCATCTTTGGCGTAGCGATTGGCTTTGACCACTGCATCGCGGGCCGCGGCCTGCGCTTTTGGCGACATACCAAGCGGGTTTTCATTGAAGTTGATGCGGATGGGGTTATCGCGGGTGGGAGCAGAAAACGCTGGCGTGGTGGCCGGGGAAGCAGCAAAAGCGCGTGGTACTAAGCTGCTGGTGACGGCGGCGCTTCCCAGTAAGACGCCTGACAGTTTGAATAAAGATCTGCGTTTCTGATTTACCGTTTGCTCGTCATTCATTAACTCGCCCATTAAAGCATTCTCCTTTTTTATCTAATGGCAGGGGAGTTAAAGCATAAAGTATGCCAGGTGATGAAAAGGTGTTGTCTGTAACTGGCTGTAGGATAATTAAAATGGTGCGGAAATCCCTTTCCGTTACCTGATTATCTGGAAAACAATCCGCTATAAAAAATCAGAAAATATTCAGATAAGTTTATTTATTTTGTGGGTAATCAGTTTGCTGTCTGCGCCCTTGTTGTGCACTGGCATCACCATGATGCAGCGGGAACACAGGTGCGTTGCGCGCGATTACAGTGACGCTTCAGGTCTGCGGCCAAAGGTACGGCTATACTCCTTTCTGGCTTCATTTTCAGAAAACTCACCACACCAGCGCGATACCACCACCGTTGCGACGCTGTTGCCAATGGTATTGCAGGTGGCAATTGCCATCGACATAAAGCGGTAAACACCGAAAATCAGCGCCAGACCTTCCACCGGTAAATGGCCGACGGTGGCGACCGTGGCGGCGAAGACCACAAAGCTGCCGCCTGACACTGCCGCTGCGCCTTTAGAGGTCACCAGCATCACCGCAAGAATCCCCAGTTGCTGCTGCCAGCTGAGATCAATGCCGTAAGCGTTAGCGATAAACAGGGTACACATCGACATGTAGATACTGGTGCCATCGAGGTTAAACGCATAACCGGTGGGCAGCACCAGGCCCACGCTTTGACGTGAACAACCAAAACGTTCCAGTTTTTGCAGCAGGCGCGGCAGGGCGCTCTCGGACGAGGCGGTACCCAGCACGATAATGATCTCATCCTTAATGTATTTGAGGAAACGCATCAGGCTGAAACCGGACACCCGGCAAATCGCGGCCAGGATCACAAAGATAAAGAACGCTACGGCAACGTAGAACATCATCACCAGATTAAACAGTGACAGCAGCACGGCACTGCCATTACTGCCGACGGCGTAGGCGACGGAACCAAAGGCTCCCAGCGGCGCCAGGCGCATAATCAGGTTAATAAATTCGAAGAAGCATTCGGAAACGCGGTTCATGCCGTTTTCAATCACGAGGCGTTTGTCATGATTTAACGCCAGCAGCGCGAAGCCGAAAATAACCGAAATCACCAGCACCTGCAGCAGCTGACCACCGGCAAATGCGCCGATAAAGTTATCCGGGAAGATGCCATAGATAAACTCCAGCGTACTGGTCGGGGCATGGCCTTTCGCCAGTGTGGCATTGACCGCCGAGGTGGCGGCGTCGCTGACACTGCTGCCCATGCCCGCGCCGATATCCAGCAGGTTGGCCCAGCCGAGACCGAGCACCAGCGCGAGGGTGGAAACCAGTTCAAAATAAATCAGCGCGCGGACGCCAATTTTACCGACTTTTTTGATATCCCCGGCGGAGGCAATACCGTGCACTACGGTGAAAAAGATCAGCGGCGCGACGGCAGTTTTGATCAGTTTCAGGAAGATATCGCCAAGAATTTTAAATTTAACCGCCAGTTCAGGCAGGGCGAAACCCAGCGCAATACCGAGCAGCATGGCGGCGAGGACCTGAAATGTCAGCCCTTTCCAGAATGGTTTGACTGTAGACATAGCATTGATCTCTTTTTGTAATGTGTAGGGTAGCGGGCAGCCTGGCTGCCCTGTTGAGTATCAATTACTGAATGTTGCCGGATGCGCGCAGTGCACGGTCGACCATCTGCGGCGCCAGTCCGGTGTAGTTGCCCGGCTCGGTCAGTGCCGCCAGCTGCTGGCGCGACAGTTTGGCGGTGACGGTATCATTCGCCAGCAGGGCATCGAGCAGGGAGATGTTGTCGGTATTGGCAACGCGGCAGGCGTCATACACCACATCGTGCGCGGTCTGACGGCCCAGATACGGCGCCAGCCCCATCATGACCGCTTCCGCGACAATCAGGCCGCGCGTCATGTCGAGGTTTTTGCGCATATTGTCCGGTTTAACCTCCAGACCGTTCAGCATATACACCGCCTGTTCCAGCGCCGCGCTGCTCAGCATAAAGGCTTCCGGAATGGCGACCCACTCGGCCTGCCATGGCCCGGTGGAACGTTCGAAGTCCTGGATCATCGCGTCCAGCATCAGACCAGCATGCTGGCGCACGCCTTTGGCGGCGGCGTAGATGATTTCACAGGAGATGGGGTTACGTTTCTGCGGCATGGTACTGCTGGCGCCACGGCCTTTCACGAACGGTTCATAAGCTTCGCCCAGTTCGCTGGTCATCATCATCATGATATCCAGCGCCACTTTGCCCAGTGAGCCGGTGACCAGACCAAGGAAATTCAGCGTTTCGGCAAAGCCGTCGCGCGCCACATGCCAGGTGGCCTGCGGCACGCCGAGACCGAGTTCTTTCATCATCGCGTCCTGCACCGCCAGGCCGTGATCGCCGAGTGAGGCGAGAGTGCCTGCTGCGCCAGCAAACTGGCCGATTTCCACCCGTGGCCGCAGCTGTTGCAGACGTTCCGCGTGACGATCGAACATGCTCAGCCACACCGCGCACTTATAACCGAAGGTGATCGGCAGCGCATGTTGCAGATGTGTGCGACCCGCCATTGGCGTATCGCGATGCTCTGCAGCCAGCTTCGCCAGCACACTTCTGACGTTGCGGATGTCCTGTTCGACAATATCGAGCGCCGCTCTGATTTGCAGCACCACGGCGGTATCCATAATGTCCTGCGTGGTCGCGCCCCAGTGCACGTAACGGCCCGCTTCACCGCAAATCACGGAAAGCTGTTCGACCAGCGGCAGAATCGGATACCCGACAATCTCGGTCTGATGTTTCATCTCGTCGAGATCCAGCGCCTCATAGCGGGATTTCGCCGCGATGTCGGCAGCGGCACTGGCCGGGATCACGCCGCAGCGCGCTTCGGCCTGCGCCAGCGCCACTTCAGCCTCAATATAGCGTTCAATCAGCGCCTTATCGGAGAACACGGCGCGCATTCTTTCTGTGGCAAACATATTCCGGAACAGCAGGGAATCGTATACGGTACTGGACATAACGCACTCCTGAGATATATGTACGGACATAATAATATGTTCGTACATATTTAAGGCGGTGTTGCCATGCAGTCAATTCGATTCGTTAACGGAATGTGAGAAACATGATCTCTGTTAGATATTTGCAGCTCGCCAGACAGCTTTCAGATGCCATCAACAGCGGCCAGTATCCGGTGGGATCGCTGCTGCCTACCGAGCATGAACTGTCGGAGATGTATCAGGTCAGCCGTCATACGGTGCGGGCGGCAATTGCCCGCCTGCAGGAGCAGGGACTGGTGTCGCGCAAGAAACGGGTTGGCACGCGCGTGGAATCAGTGACCGGGCATAAAGGCTATTCGCAGGCGCTGGCGTCTGTCGCCGATCTGGCGCATCTGGCGCAAACCCAGGAGCGCGAAGTAAGAGAAGTCGAACAGTTTGTCGCGGATATCGCCCGTGCACAGCGCTTTGGCCTGCAGCCCGGCGGCAAATACTTTCGGGTATCCAGCGTCAGAGTGGACAGCGAACACCCTGGCGAGCCGATGTGCTGGACGGATGTCTACTCGCCGGATGAATACGCCGCAGTGATCCCGCTGGCGAAAGCGCGTAAAGGGGAGCTGATTGCCGCCATTATCGAAGCGGAGTTTGGTCAGATTATTACCACCATTGAGCAGCGGGTGGAAGCGGTGCTGCTGACTGATGTACTGGCAGAAACACTGAATTCACCGGCGGGCGAGCCTGCGTTGCAAATCACCCGCGTCTACCGCAACCAGGATGCCGGTATGATGGCGGTGTCGGTTACGGTTCATCCGCGTGAGCGCTTTACGCTGGTGATGCAGATGGCGCGGGATAAAGGTTAACGCCCGGTCTCCGGGGAAAAACGACGCAGTGACACCCAGCGTCGCCCCAGCAACATCGTTGCCGCCACAATGGTGAGCGTCGCGGCAGTATGCATGATGAGGTCATGCATACTCACGTGGCTGGCATGACAGAGTGACAGCAACGTCAGTGCCATACAGGCCACACCCGCGCCTGCCGCGGCCAGGCTGCGCAGCGGGAACAGGGTGCGTGTTCGCCGCAGGTAAGCCAGGGTAATCACGACCATCGGCAGGCTGACGACCAGCATAAACAGATAGCAATGCGTGCCTTCGGCGATCTCTGCCGGGGAGGTGCCGGGTTGTATTGTCACCGATGTGGTTGCCAGCCAGGCGAGAACCAGTGGCACAAACCATTGCCAGCCCAGCGGGCGCCGTCCGGCGATACTCATGCGAAACGCATTGCTGATGGCCAGCATCCCGGCGGTAAAGGTCAGGGCCAGTTGTATGATGACCCAGCCTGCGCCGGGTTGTGACCAGTCGGTCAGGGTGCGTTGCATCAACAGACTGGCTGCCGCCCCGCTGGGTAACGCCAGCGCCAGCCAGCTGATGGCGCGCCAGCCTGCGGACAGGGGGCGTTTTACCGGCTGCACGGAGCGGCTGAGTTGGGCGATTAAGGCGTCATGATTTGCCATGTTGTGCTCCTGAGCGGCGAAGGTTATTCAATGCGCGATGCAGTAAAGACTTCACCGCCGCTATCGACAGACTGTTCTTCTGCGCCGCTTCTGCCAGGCTCATTTGCTGGAGATGAACATGCTCAACGATTTCTCGCTGTCGCGCGGGCAGTTGATCCAAAAATTGTGCAAGTTGTTCCCGCGACTCCTGCTGCTCGCCACTGGCCGTGCGGGATGAATCCGCCGCATATTGCAGGATATCGCTGTCTTCTGTTTCCCAGCGGCGCTGACGGCCCCGCCAGCGCAGCGCATCGACACTGCGGGCATGGGTAATCGCCACCAGCCAGGGTAAAAAAGGGCAGGCAGGATCATAGGTGTGACGGACACGATGCACGGTCAGCAGCACATCCTGAATAATATCTTCCGTCAGCACGTCATCGGTTATCTGTTTGCGCACCAGTGAGCGGATCACCGGCACCAGCGCGGTGAGCAGCCGTGTGTACGCCTGCTGATCGCCCGCCTGCGCCTGTGCCATCAGTGCAGGCCACTGTTCACGCGGTGCTGCTGTTTTATCCATACCCGGCCTTATCCTGTGCGTCGGTCACCCGCGGCAGTCGCATCATGTTTTTTTACCGCCAGCCTCATTCAGTGCATTGATCACAATGGACGGCGTTAACACCTGCGGCAAAATTTTCGGTTCACTGCCGTCAGCCGGGTACACCACATACAGCGGCAGACTGCCCTGGCCGAACCCGTTCATCGCATCATCAATATCGGCATTAAATTTAGTGGAGTCCGCCACCATATACAGCGTGCCGGTGCGTGCCAGCGCCTGTTTCACTGCCGCGGTGGAGAGCGAGGTTTTTTCATTCACCTGGCAGGTGATGCACCAGGACGCCGTGAAGTCGACAAAGATCGGCTTGCCGTGACCACGATTATCGGCAATATTCTGCGGCGACCAGGTCATGCGCGTCACGCTACTGTCACTCTGGCTACCTGCCAGCGGCGCACTGCTGTTGATGAGTTCCGGCAGCGGAATGATGACCGCCAGTACCAGCGCGGCGGTGACGGAAAACAGGGCGTGGTGCTGGCCTCCGCCAAAGCGGCGGCGCTGCGCCATGCCATACAGCCAGGCGGCAAAGCTGATCACCACGGCTGCCGCCATAATGGCCGCCAGCGCGGTGGTTCCTGCCTGTTGTGCCAGCACCCAGACCAGCCAGGCGAATGCGCCAAACATCGGAAACGCCAGGCCGTGTTTTAGCGTATTCATCCACGCGCCGGGGCGTGGCAGCCATTTTGCCAGTGCCGGAAACAGTGTCACCAGCGTGAAGGGCGCGGCAAATCCCAGCGCCAGCGTGAAGAAAATCGCCATCGCCACGGCGGGCGGTTGCACCAGCGCATAGCCGATCGCGCCTGCCATAAATGGCGCGGCACAAGGGGTCGCGACGATAATCGATAGCGCACCGGTCAGCGCCGCACGCATAAATGCGCCTTTGCCGACGGAGATTTCGCCTGCGCGCTGAACCGCAAGCCCGACTTCAAACAGCCCGGCCAGATTGAGCGCCGCCAGCAGCATTATCAGGGCAAGGGCTGCGATCACCAGCGGTGACTGCAGCTGAAAGCCCCAGCCCACGGCAGCGCCTCCGGCGCGGGCGGCGAGCAAGATCCCCGCCAGCACCATCATCGTCACGACTGTCCCGAGCAAAAAGGCCAGCCCTTCGCTGCGTGCGCTGGCGCTGTTGTGCGGCTGGCGCAGCAGGCCAAGCAGTTTGAGCGAAATCACCGGAAACACGCAGGGCATAAAGTTGAGAATAATGCCGCCAATAAAGGCGGCCAGCATCGCAGTCAGCATAACAGGATCTCAGTGGGTGTGAGGTGACGGGCTGACGCACTTCACGAATGTGAATCTGCGTAGTGTTTCACGGCTTCCATGGTTTTCTGGATATGCGCTTCCGGGTTTCTGTCAGTGTAGCTCAGCAGGATTTTGCCATCTGGCGCAATAACAAAAGAGGTGCGGTCAGAGAGCGTTTTACCTTTCATCTCCATCAGCGTCTGGTATTCGGCGGCGACTTTCGCGCCCGGATCGGCAGCGACAGCAAATTTATCGCGGCATTCCAGCTTCGAAAACTCATCGACCTGATCGGTATTACCGGCGGTGACGCCAATCACGGTCGCGCCCAGTTTACGGAAATCATCGGTCGCTTCGGCAAACGCATGCGCCTCAATGGTACAGCCTTTACTGAACGCCGCCGGGAAGAAGTAGAGCACCACCGGGCCTTTCTTTAAGGTTTCCTGCAATGAGAAGGTGAGCGGTTTTCCCGCCAGCGCCCCCTGTAATTCAAAGGCGGGTGCCTGGCTGCCCGCGGGGAGTGCCGCCTGAGCGTGCAAGGCAGGCAGCGCGAGAGTGAGCAGCAGGGCGGAAGTCAGGCTGAGGAAAAGGTCTTTTATCGCTTTCATGTTGTGCTCCATCAGGGTCAGAGGAAATAACGCTTAATCATAGTTCGTCTGAAGGGAGCAGAAAGTTTCGCGTAGTGTGAAAAAAATGTTGTTGCGCCAGAAAACTCACGGGTGCGCCTGTGTCGTCACTCTTTACGGTTATTACGCGACTGGATATGCCGCCAGAAGCGTTCCGCAGACTGATTCAGTCGCGCGCCGGAACGGTAAACATAAGCGCCGATTTTCAGTGACAGGCTTTCATCCATAATCGCCAGTTTGCCTTCTTCTAACTCACGCTGAATCGAGTATTCAGGCAGCCAGCCGACGCCATCGCCATTCAGCATCCTGCGTTTCAGCAGCTCACTCATGGATGAGACAAAACGCAGCATAAAGACAATATCCGGCCGTCTGTCGATCACCTGATTTACCTGACGCCCCATATAACTGTTGTTGGCATATTTCATCAGCGGCAGCACGTCGCCATTAAGGCTGAACAGCGGTTTGCCGTCCTCATCACAGGGGGTGACCAGATGCAGCGCGGAGTCGAAAATCTTGTGGTTGATGAACGGGTAGTTCATCAGTTCCTCATTATAAAACGTCAGGATAAAGTCACTTTTGCCCTCTTTCAGGTTGAACACCGCGTCATTGACGTTAATCGATTCAACAAAAAAGACCTTATCGTGGCTGTCTTTATAATCGGCGATCAGTTCAGGCAGCAAAATAACGGAAAGCGAAGGGGCGGCATCGATTCGGATGCTTTGCTTGAAGTTATCCAGCCCTTTAATGCGGTTCAGCTGGTAATCCATATCGTCCAGTACATTGCGTGCATAGCCGACAAAGGTTTTTCCCTGCGGGGTGAGCTGCAATGGGTTGACGCTGCGATCAAATACGCTGAAACCGAGCGCGGTTTCCAGTGACTGGATACGGCGGCTGAAAGAGGACTGTGAGATATTTCGTTTCTGCGCGGCCAGGGTAAAACTGCGGTACTCCTCCAGCGCAATCACATCATAAAACCATTTGGTCTCAAGGTTACCGATCACCTGTTTTATCCCCGTTCAGCCGTGGCTACTGTTATGCAATTTTAGCATCGAGCAGAGAAATTATGCAATTAGCGCATCAGTTAGCGGGTGCTAGTATACGCTTCAGCCATCGATACGTAACAAAAGTATGCCCTGGTTAACCAATTACTAACGAATCCATAAGTCAGGTATCACATGTTTAATATTGAGTCAGTAAAAGAGCACCTTCTTAGCCTCGGGATTAAGGATGTCGGCGAGGTTATCTATAACCCCGATTATGATTTGCTGATTGCACATGAAACGTCTGAGGAACTGACTGGTGCAGCGCGCGGCGTGATGACCGCTTCCGGCGCAGTTGCCGTTGATACCGGCGAATTCACCGGCCGCTCTCCGCGTGACAAATATATCGTCCGTGACGACGTGACCCGCGACACCCTGTGGTGGTCCGACGCTGGCCTGGGCCGCAATGATAATAAACCGCTGTCACCAGAAGTGTGGGACAGCCTGCAGGCGCTGGTGTCTGAGCAGCTGTCGGCAAAACGTCTGTATATTATTGATGCCTGGTGTGGTGCCAGCGCCGACACCCGCCTGGCGGTGCGTTTTGTGACGGAAGTGGCCTGGCAGGCGCACTTCGTCAAAAACATGTTTATTGCGCCACAGCAGGATGAACTGGCCAGCTTTACACCGGATTTCACCGTGATCAACGGTGCAGGCTGTACCAACCCGAACTGGCAGCAGCAGGGCATGAACTCCGAGAACTTCGTCGCCTTTAACCTGACGAAAAACATTCAGCTGATCGGCGGTACCTGGTACGGCGGTGAGATGAAGAAAGGGCTGTTCTCGGTGATGAACTACCTGCTGCCGCTGAAGGGCATTGCCTCTATGCACTGCTCCGCAAACCGCGGTGAGCAGGGCGATGTGGCGCTGTTCTTCGGCCTGTCTGGCACCGGTAAGACCACGCTTTCCACTGACCCACAGCGTCAGCTGATTGGTGATGATGAGCATGGCTGGGATGCGGATGGCGTGTTCAACTTTGAAGGCGGCTGCTATGCCAAAACCATCAACCTGACAGAGCAGGCTGAGCCGGAAATCTATCATGCGATCCGCCGCAATGCGCTGCTGGAAAACGTGGTGGTGCTGGCTGATGGCAGCGTGGATTATGTCGACGGCAGCAAAACGGAAAACACCCGTGTTTCCTATCCGCTGAACCATATCGACAATATCGTTACCCCGGTTTCCCGTGCGGGCCATCCTTCGCGCATTATTTTCCTCGCGGCGGACGGTTTTGGCGTGCTGCCTCCGGTATCGCGTCTGACCACTGAGCAGACCAAATACCACTTCCTGTCCGGCTTTACCTCTAAGCTGGCCGGTACTGAGCGTGGTATTACCGCGCCGACGCCAACCTTCTCCGCCTGCTACGGCGCAGCGTTCCTGTTGCTGCACCCAACGCAGTACGCGAATGTGCTGGCCGAAAAAATCGCGGCGACCGGTGCAGAAGTGTGGCTGGTAAATACCGGCTGGAACGGTGCGGGTGAACGTCTGTCACTGAAAGATACCCGCAGAATCGTGAGCGCGATTCTCGAAGGGACCACTGGTGCACTGCGCGAAGAAAAACTGCCGGTGTTTGGCCTGGCAACGCCGGAAAGCATCCCGGGTGTTGACAGCGCGACGCTGGACCCGCGCAATGGCTGGGATACCCCTGTACAGTGGCAGGAAGCGGCTGAGAAGCTGGCAGATCTGTTTATCAGCAACTTTAACCAGTATACCGATACCGAAGATGGCGCACGTATCGCCACGGCGGGGCCGGTGATTGTCCGCGGTTAAGTGCAACAAGATACAGAAATACAAAACGCCACAATAGTGTAATGCTTGTCAGTTACGCTTTTGAAGAAGGCCGCAGCGGATAACGTTGTGGCCTCTTTTTTTTACCGTCCAGCGATAATGCCGCGCTTTTCTCTCCGGCAGCACCTAAAACTCATCTGGTGAGGGGGACACAACCTCTGCGGCTCCAGGGCGCGAGGACCAGCCAGACCGCAGGAACCGTCAGGCTGCGCAGGGCACGATAAAATGCTTAAGTAACCGGCATTACCGCAATCGTGGCGCTTTTTTTGCAGAGAATCAGAACTGATATGTCATGCCGACGCCAAACGTATCATCAGTGGAAATACCAAACGGTGTCTCTTTGCTCAGCTGGTTAATTTTGTAATCCGCATAGGCAGAGAAGTTTTTATTAAACAAGTACGCCACATTGATATCCAGATACTTCACCAGCCAGACATCACCATAGCCCTCAATCTCTTTGCCCTGCGACTGGAACCAGCCTATTCCCGGGACAAAACCGCTGTCCGTGACATAACGTGAATAGAGTTCGAGGTTTTCTGTTTTATTGGCATAACCGTAGTTCTTAACTGGCGTAATATTATAGCCCTGTGCGTATTTCACCGCGGCATAAAACTTGCCGGGATTATATTTAAAGCCGGTTGACCGCGAATTCAGATAATAAGTGCAACGCTTGGTCATGTGGATGGAGGGACGGTTAGCTACCGATAAGCTATCCT
>NZ_CBFFRK010000141.1:0-12036 GCF_965644245.1 Erwinia sp. V71 | reverse complement strand
CAGGATAGCTTATCGGTAGCTAACCGTCCCTCCATCCACATGACCAAGCGTTGCACTTATTATCTGAATTCGCGGAGCAGTTTTCTGCTATAAACAGCGAGCAACTGCTTTCTCCCTCCCTGAATACAGGAAGGGAGATTTTACTAAATCAGGTCCGCAACCCACGCCCACGCTGAATAAACGACCAGGTCAGTGCATAAAACACCACAATAAACGCGACCAGCACCGACAGAGTAAACACCAGCGGTACATCATTCACGCCCAGGAAACCGTAGCGGAAGCCGCTGATCATATAGACGATCGGATTCAGCTTCGACACCGCCTGCCAGAACGGTGGCAGCAGGGTCAGCGAATAGAACACGCCGCCCAGATAAGTCAGTGGCGTCAGCACAAAGGTCGGGATCAGGCTGATATCATCAAAGGTACGGGCAAACACCGCATTCAGCAGCCCCGCCAGCGAGAACAGAATCGCCGTCAGCAGCAGCGTCACCGCCACCATCAGCCACGAATGCACGTGGAATGGTACAAAGAACAGCGAGATCGCCGTGACCAGCACGCCAACACAGATACCACGCGCCACACCACCGCCAACATAACCGGCGATAATCACATGGGTCGGCACCGGTGCCACCAGCAGCTCTTCGATATTGCGCTGAAACTTGGCGCTAAAGAATGATGACGCAACGTTAGCGTAAGCATTGGTGATCACCGCCATCATAATCAGTCCCGGCACGATAAACTGCATATAGCTGAAGCCATGCATCTCACCAATACGTGAACCAATCAGGTTGCCGAAAATAATAAAGTAGAGCGTCATGGTGATCACCGGTGGTACCAGGGTTTGCACCCAGATACGCGCAAAACGGTTAACCTCTTTGCCCCAGATGCTTTTCAGCGCTACCCAGTATAAATGTGTCATGCCTTGCTCCCTTTTTTCTGCGTCAGGCCGACAAACAGCTCTTCCAGCCGATTGGCTTTATTACGCATACTCAGAACCTGAACCCCCTGTGTGCTCAGCTGACTGAATACCGCATTCAGTCCCTGTTCACGCATCACTTCCACCTCCAGCGTCGAGGTATCCACCAGCCGGTACTGGAAACCTTCCAGCTGCGGCAGCGGGCTTTTTGGCGCCAGATCGAAGATAAAGGTTTCAGAAGTGACTTTCGCCAGCAGCGCTTTCATTGAGGTGTTTTCCACCAGTTCGCCGCTCTGAATAATGCCAATATTGCGGCACAGCATCTCGGCTTCTTCCAGATAGTGCGTGGTGAGGATAATGGTGGTGCCTTTGGCATTCAGCTCTTTCAGGAACACCCACATCGAGCGACGCAGCTCAATATCGGCACCCGCCGTCGGTTCATCGAGGATCAACAGCTTCGGTTCATGCATCAGCGCGCGGGCAATCATCAGGCGACGCTTCATCCCGCCCGACAGCATACGCGCCCGTTCATTGCGTTTTTCCCACAGATCGAGCTGTTTCAGGTACTTTTCCGCACGGCTCAGCGCATCACGCTTTTCAACGCCGTAATAACCCGCCTGATTGACCACAATCTGCATCACGGTTTCAAACGGGTTGAAGTTGAACTCCTGCGGCACCAGTCCAAGCTGGCGTTTAGCGTTGACCACATCCTGCTGCAGATCGTAACCAAACACGCGCACTTTACCGGAGGTTTTATTTACCAGCGAGCTGATAATGCCGATGGTGGTGGATTTTCCCGCCCCGTTCGGGCCGAGTAACGCATAGAAATCACCGGCCTCGACTCGCAGATCGATTCCCTTCAGCGCCTGCACGCCGCCGGGGTAAGTCTTGGCCAGTTTTTCAAGTTCCAGTGCATAAGTCATGAAAAGAACACCCTGTTTGTATGGTTTTCTTGTTTGCCGTTTTAAATCCGATGGCGTTGGCCTATAGTAGCTGCCACGCACTTTGCCGTGTTACAGGCCAATAAAATTAATGAAAGACATTGACACCCTTATCAGCAATAACCGCGAATGGTCGAAACTGTTAGTGGAAGAAGACCCCGGTTTTTTCGCACGCCTTGCTGATGCGCAAAAGCCGCGCTTTCTGTGGATTGGCTGCTCTGACAGCCGCGTACCAGCCGAACGGTTAACCGGTCTGGAGCCAGGCGAACTGTTTGTCCACCGCAATGTGGCAAACCTGGTGATTCACACCGATTTAAACTGCCTGTCTGTGGTGCAGTACGCGGTTGAAGTGCTGGAAGTCGAACACATCATTATCTGCGGCCACTATGGTTGCGGCGGCGTGCAGGCGGCGGTTGAAAACCCGGAACTGGGACTGATCAACAACTGGCTGCTGCATATTCGCGACCTGTGGTACAAACATAGTTCATTGCTCGGCGAACTGCCGCCAGAAAAGCGTTTTGATAAACTGTGTGAAATCAACGTGGTTGAGCAGGTCTACAACCTCGGCCACTCCACCATTATGCAATCAGCCTGGAAACGCGGGCAGAAAGTGACGATCCACGGCTGGGTGTATGGCATCCACGACGGCTGCCTGCGCGACCTTGAAGTCTCCGCCACCAGCCGGGAAATTCTTGAACAGCGTTACCGCCACGTGATGTCCAATCTGCTGAACCGACCGGACAGCCATCGCTGATTCGCGCGGCATGATATACCAGGCCGGAGCCTCCGGCCTTGGTTGATTGTGCTGTCAGCTGTCGCCTTACTCTTCCAGCATCACCACATTGCCGATATACGGCAGATGACGATAACGCTGAGCATAATCAATGCCATAGCCGACAACAAACTTGTCCGGAATGGAGAAACCGACGTACTCAACGTTCACGTCCACTTCGCGGCGCGACGGCTTATCCAGCAGCGTACAGATCGCCAGTGACTTCGGTTCACGCAGACGCAGAATTTCACGCACTTTGCTCAGCGTATTGCCGGAATCAATAATATCTTCGACGATCAGCACATCTTTCCCGCGGATATCTTCATCAAGATCTTTGAGGATTTTCACGTCACGCGTGGAGGCCATACCGCTGCCGTAGCTGGACGCTGTCATAAAGTCGACTTCGTGCGGCACATCCACGACGCGGCACAAATCGGCCATAAACATAAAGGAGCCACGCAGCAGGCCAACCAGCACCATATCGCTGCCGCTGTCACGGTAGTGTTCAGAAATCTGTTTGCCCAGTTCGGCAATGCGGGATTTGATCTCAGCTTCGGAGATCATCACTTCTACGGTATTTTTCATATAATTCACGCCCTCGGGGCGGCCTGGATTGAGAACCACAAATCATTCAGGTGCGAAGTATATCAGACATTACGGCGGGTTCGCGAAAGGGGCGCAAATCTCAACTTCTGCGCCCCAGTCACACTGGAGACGATAAGACAAAAACGACGGATATTACCCTAAATAATTCAAGTTGCAGGACAAAAACGCCAATGGCGTTTTTGAACAGCGCTTGCGCTGGCCCCGCAGGGGCGAGACCCAAAGGGTCAAGTCACGCGGCAAGCCCGCGAATCCCCGGGAGCATAGATAGCTATGTGACTGGGGTGAGCGGGCGCAGCCAACGCACCTGCAGCTTGAAGTATGACGGGTATAAATCAGTGGCTGAACAGCGAGAAAGTACCTGCGTAATAGTTGACCATCCAGGCCACATAGCCCAGCCATACCAGCAACACCAGTCCAATACTCATTTTACCTGTCATTCTTCTGCCCTCTGTTACCTGGATACTGCGTTGTACTACTGCGTTAACAATAAATTGACAGAAGCGCAGCACGCGCATCTTGCGCTGGATCAAAAGAGCAGAGAAAAGCGGCGGAAAAGGAATTGATCCCGCAGCGTATTGCGCCATTTGTGATGCGGTTAAGCCCTGCGACGGGCAAAGTCGCGAAGTTAGCTTATGATCAGGATATCCGCGTGTGACACGCCTCAGTGGCAGGAGATCCCATGGCTTCGCGACATTCCAAAACCACCCACCTCGGCAGCCGTCAGCTGCAACCCGAAACCCAGATGCTGAATTACGGCTACGATCCGGCGCTGTCAGAAGGTGCGGTGAAACCGCCGGTGTTTCTCACCTCAACCTTTGTGTTTAACAGCGCCGAAGAGGGGCGGGATTTCTTTGACTATGTTTCCGGCCGCCGCGAACCACCGGCAGGCAGCGCATCCGGGCTGGTTTACTCGCGTTTTAATCATCCTAACAGTGAAATTGTTGAAGACCGGCTGGCGATTTATGAACGCAGCGAGAGCGCCGCGCTGTTCTCTTCCGGCATGGCGGCGATTGCCACCACCCTGCTGGCGCTGGTCAAACCGGGTGATGCCATTCTGCACTCGCAGCCGCTGTATGGCGGCACCGAAACCCTGCTGCTGAAAACGTTCCGCAATCTGTCCGTGGCAACGGTCGGTTTTCATGATGGTATCAGCGAGGCATCAGTGCAGGCCGCCGCCGAAGCAGCAATGAAACAGGGGCGCATCGCGGTGATTCTGGTGGAATCTCCCGCCAACCCGACCAACAGCCTGGTCGATTTGCAGATGATCAGCCGCGTGGCGGACGATATCGCCCGCCGCCAGGGGCATCGGCCGGTGATCGCCTGTGACAACACACTGTTAGGCCCCGTTTTCCAGCGCCCGATTGAACATGGCGCGGATCTGTCGCTCTATTCGCTGACCAAATAAGTTGGTGGTCATTCAGATCTGATCGCGGGTGCAGCACTGGGCAGCAAGGCGTTAATCAGCCAGATTAAGGCACTGCGCAGCGCGATAGGCACTCAGCTGGACCCGCACTCCTGCTGGATGATTGGCCGTTCGCTGGAAACCCTGTCACTGCGTATGGAGCGCGCCAACAGCAATGCCCTGGCGGTGGCGGAATATCTGCGTGAGCATGCGAAAGTGGAACACATTCACTATCTCTCATTCCTTGACCCGCAATCCCCTGCCGGGGAGACCTTCCAGCGCCAGTCCAGCGGCGCCGGTTCAACCTTCTCGTTTGATGTGCATGGTGGTCAGGACGCGGCGTTTCGTTTCCTCAATGCATTGCAGCTGTTTAAGCTGGCGGTCAGCCTCGGCGGCACCGAGTCGCTGGCCAGCCATCCCGCCAGCACCACACATTCCGGCGTGGCAGCAGAGGTGCGCGAGCAGATAGGCATTCGCGCCGCCACCATTCGTCTGTCGATTGGCATTGAGGATAAAGACGATCTGATTGAGGATTTGCGGCTGGCGCTGGAGACGGTGTGACGGATGTCTGTGGAGAGGAAAACAATTGACGGGTTCTGACTACCCCTTCCCCCATAAAATGGGGGAAGGCTGGGATGGCGGAGAAAACGACGCTACACCTGAGTCACTTGCTCTCCCACCCTAACCCTCCCCCATTTCATGGGGGAGGGGATCCGTTCTGTGATACCTGTCAGAAGGCGTAAGAGACACTGACAGAGACATTACGCGGTTCACCATACACCGCATCGTCAGCAAGCCAGCTGTAGTAGGTGCGATCAAACAGATTGCTGACATTCGCCTGGACTGCCAGCTGTTTCGTCACCTGATAACGGGCAAACAGATCCACCAGCGGGTAACTGCTCTGGTAAACGCGCTCGGTATCGCCATTGGCATTGGTCGCATCCTGGAAAGTCCGGTTTTGCCAGTTTGCACCACCGCCGATTGTCAGCTCAGGCAACATTGGCAGCTGATAACGGGTAAACAACTTCAGCGTGGTTTGCGGCATATTGCTGTTCAGACGTCCGCCGGTATTGTCACGCGCCACATAACGTGCGACGCCAAACGTCACCTGCAGGTTATCGGTTACCGCGCCGTTCAGCTCCAGCTCCGCACCTTTACTGACGGTGCCCTGCGCCGCATAGTACGCCTGCTCGCTGGAGCCGTTGACGGTATTACTGCCATCTTCCTGCGCGACATTATCCTGCTCAATGCGGAACACGGCCAGTGTCGCGGTCAGACGGCCATTCAGCCAGTCCGATTTCAGCCCGGTTTCATAGTTTTTGCCCTGCGCTGGCGACAAATAACGTCCCTGAGCATCGCGATAGGTTTGCGGCTGGAAGATGGCGGTATAGCTGGCGTAAGCGGACAAGGTGTCGTTGATGTCATACACCAGCCCGCCATATGGCGACGTATTATTTTTCGCCATATCGCCGCTGGTGCCGACGGTACTCCACTGGGTATAGCGCGCGCCGACGATCAACGATAACGGATCGGCCAGAGAGAAACGGGCCGCACTGTAAGCCGATTTCTGCCGCACCACATCATCACCGTTGGTATACCAGTCGCCCCACTCCGGTTCAGCCACATCGCCATTCCAGTTATTAAAGCTGCCCATCTGACTGGCATCCATCGCGCCATCAGCACTGAAGGTTGCGTTATGCTGACGGCTGTAACTGGCGCCGATCATCAGTTCATGCTGGCGTCCAAGCAGGTCGAACGGCCCGCTGGCATAGGTATCCACCGACTCCATCTTGCGAGTGCCGCGGTCTTTACTGCCCCAGCCGGTGACGCCCTCACCGGTGACGATATCCGGGTTATCCTGCAGATAAAGCAACTTATCGTTAAAGGTCTGCTCACCATGGGTGGCATTCAGGCGCACATTCCAGCCATTGGCGAAATCATGCGTCAGGTTGGCGAACACTTTGCGCGAATTGATGTTGTAGTAAGTCCAGTCTGCGGCGGTGTTAGTGCTGCGATCATAATGAGTACGCACACCATTACTGTACCAGGTACGGAATCCGCCCCATGTCGGGTTGCCGGTACTGCTTTCCTGATAATCGTAGCCCAGCGACAGTGTGGTGTTATCCGTCAGGTCTGCATCCACCACGCCATACAGGAATTTTTTGCTTTTATGGTAGCGGTCTAACCAGCTGTCCTGATCCTGATAACCCGCTACCACCCGACCACGCACACTGCCATCGTCATTCAGTGGCGCAGAGAGATCGGCCACATAGCGCTGCTTATTCCAGCTGCCATAGCTGGCATAAAGATTGCCAGTAAACGTTTTGCTGTCGGCATGCTTGCGCACCATATTCACCGACGCACCAGGATTCCCCGCGCCGGTCATCAGCCCGGTCGCACCGCGTACCACTTCGATACGATCATAGATAGCGGCATCTTCGCTGGCATCGCCAAAGTTCCAGGTATCACTGACAGAAGAGGGAATATCGTCGTAGGTGTAGTTATTGATGTAAAAACCGCGCGCGTAGTAGGCAGAGCGTTCGCTGTCATAGATATTCGCTGATACGCCAGTGGTATTTTCCAGCACCTCACCGACCGACTGCAAATCCTGATCCTTCATGCGCTGCTGGGTGATAACGCTCACTGACTGCGGCACATCACGCGGAGCCATCAGCATTTTGGTGCCCGCGCGCGTGGTTTTCACCGCGAAGTCCTGCTGTTCGTTAGCGGCATCGCTGGCAGCGTCATTTTCTGTGGCTGTCACCACCAGCTCCTGCTGGGCGGTTGCCGACGCGGTGCTGCTGCTTTCCGCGGCGTGCGCCAGTGCAGGCACGAGCAGAGCATGAACGGTCAGTGCCAGCAGGGATATCTTCATCCCCGACGCGCGGATATCACGGTTATTTTCTTTGCCATTTAAAGACATAAGGACGACTCATCTGAAATATTGTTATTGGAAGCCGCCGCTTCTTTTTTATTGTCCGGACAGGGTGTTAGCGTTGCCGCAATGACCCGGCCGCCATTACAGCAAGAAGAAGCGCGCACGATGCGAATATAAATGATAATTATTTGTGTTCTGGCCGTCGTGAAAGGATTGAGTGAGGATGTGTAACGAGGTGTTAGTACAGAGAGCTTTGAAAGGTATCGTTATCCTGATTTGGTTTAAACGAACATCCAACCTGAGAAATACTTCTGCCTGTACGGCAGTGCACGCTCATACATTCCCTTATAATTTCGCGCCAAATTTCTAAGCTGCCTGTACGGCAGTGAACTGTTAGACAATAACACTAACTGGTTAATTTTTCGCAAAATCCCTCGAATTAGCGCTAAAAACCCTTTTTTTGCAACCCGATAAAATAGCATTTAAAATCAATAAATTAAAAAATCAGAAAAAAAAGGGTTCGGAACTGATAACCAACAGCGCCGCCTTATCAACACAACAACTCCCGCGCATACTCAATAAAATCCGCCACCGCGCGATTATGCAGATGCTTCTGCCAGCTTAGCGCCAGGGTGGTGGTAGCTTGCGGGTCATCAAGATGCACATACCCCACCTCCGGCACCATCACCGAAAGCTGGGTTTCCGGTGCCAGCGTCACCCCCATACCAATTGCCACCAGGCCAATTGCCACCGACACATCACGGGTAAACAGCACCTTTTGCGGCGTGAAGCCCGCACTCCGGCAGGCGGCGAGTGCGGACCAGCCGAGGCCCACACCTGGCGGGTCCTGCTGAATCAGAAAAGGTTCATCAGCCAGTTCGGACAGCGAAATACGTTGTTTATTCAGCAGCGGACTGCGCCCCGGCAGCACCGCAATCAGCGGACGCGTTGCCACCTGCAGATAATCAAGCTGTTCCAGTTGCGGCACCGGGGTGCGAATCAGCGCAATATCGAGCTGGTCATTCAGCAACAGTGTTAATTGCTGGTCAACATTGTGTTCTTCAATGGTGATATCGACATCGGGATACGCTTTCCGGTAACCGCTGATTAACATTGCCAGTACCGGATCGATAATCGATGACCCGACATAGCCCATCTTCAGTTGCCCTTTAAAGCCACGCCGCAGGCTGCGCGCCTTCTCGCGAATCTTCTCATAATGGCTGACCGCCAGTTGCGCATCGACCAGCAACTGCGCCCCTTCATGCGTCAGCGCAACGCTGCGCCGGTTACGCGCAAACAGCATCAGTCCCAGCTCCTGTTCCAGCGCCTTAATATGCTGGCTCAGCGCAGGCTGGGCGATATTCAGCCGGCTGGCGGCACGGCCAAAATGCAGCTCTTCCGCCAGCACCTGAAAGGAGTGTAAATGCCGGTGATCCATAACCTTAGCCTCGCGATATTCAGCCATTAACAGGTCGATTATGTGACAGAACCTGATAAAAATCCCTTATTAAAACGCCGCCATTTATTATTGGACAGTTATCACCGAAAAAATAAGACTGCGGACTCAACCACAGCGAGAGGTTAAGTTGTATGTCTGAAAGCCAAAAACCCGCCGATCTGCCCAAAGTGACCGATCTGCGTTCCGCCATCGAAGTGCTCAGCCACTACGAAAACGAATTAATCTACACTGATGAACCGGTCGACCCGATTGCTGAACTGTCCGGCGTCTATCGCTATGTCGGCGCGCACGGCACCGTGCAGCGCCCGACTCGCATCGGACCAGCGATGATTTTCAATAAAGTCAAAGGCTATGATGATATGCGCGTGCTGATCGGGCTGCTCTCTTCCCGTCAGCGCGTGGCGCGCCTGTTTGATACCACACCAGAAAAACTGGCATTTATGCTGAAAGATTCGGTGAATAATCCCATTGCACCGATCGTCGTACCGCGCGAAAAAGCGGTCTGCCAGGAAGTGGTGCATCTGGCAACCGATCCTGATTTCGATATTCTGCGTCTGCTGCCAGCACCTACTAATACGCCGGAAGATGCCGGTCCTTACTTTACCCTCGGTATGGCTTACGCCGCCGACCCGGAAACCGGCGAACACGACGTCACCATTCACCGCCTGTGCGTGCAGAGTAAAGATGAAATCTCCATGTACTTTGTACCGGGTCGTCATCTTGATACCTTCCGCCAGAAAGCCGAAGCGGCAGGCAAACCGCTGCCGATCTCCATCAGCATCGGCGTGGACCCGGCAATTGAAATCGGTGCCTGCTTTGAACCACCGACCACACCGCTGGGCTTTGATGAGCTGTCTATCGCCGGCAGCCTGCGCAATCAGTCGGTTGAACTGGTGGACTGCCTGACCGTTAATGCACGTGGTATTGCCAACGCCGAAGTGGTGATTGAAGGGGAAATTCTGCCCAACTACCGCGTGCGTGAAGACCAGAATACCGACAGCGGCAAAGCGATGCCGGAATTCCCGGGCTACACCGGCAGCGCACAGGCGCAGGTGCCGGTGATTAAAGTGAAAGCTATCACACACCGTCGCCATCCGATTCTGCAAACCTGTATCGGCCCCAGCGATGAACACACCAATATGGCCGGTATTCCTACCGAGGCCAGCATTCTGCAGATGGTGGAACGCGCACTGCCTGGCTTTGTGCTGAATGTGCACTGCCCGTCACCAGGCACCGGTAAATACCTCGCCGTTCTGCAGGTGAAAAAACGTTCACTGGTCGATGAAGGCCGCCAGGGACAGGCAGCGCTGCTGGCGTTTTCTGCGTTCTCAGAGCTGAAGCACGTAATGCTGGTCGATGAAGACGTCGATATTTTCGATATCAATGACGTGATGTGGGCAATGACCACCCGTTATCAGGGCGATGTCAGCACCACCTTTATCCCGGGTCTGCGCTGCCACCCGCTTGATCCGTCCTCCGACCCGGCGTTCAGCCCGTCCATTCGCGCTCATGGTATTGCCTGCAAAACCATTTTTGACTGCACCGTGCCCTACCATATGAAAGCGAATTTCCAGCGCAGCCAGTTCCTGGAAGTGGATGTGAATCGGTTTATCCCGGGTTTTAATCAGTAAGCAGGAGCAGGTATGTCAGGGTTAATCAATCCGCAGAAAAAACAGCGTCTGATCGTCGGTATCAGCGGCGCTTCCGGTTTCTCGTATGGCGTGCAGGCGCTGCGTTTTCTGCGTCAGAGCGGGGTTGAGAGCCATCTGGTGATCTCTCCCGCCGCACACCTGAATCGGGAGCATGAAACCCGTCTGAGCGCCGAAGAAGTGATGGCGCTGGCGGATGTGGTGCATCCTATTCGTGCCGTCGGCGCGGCTATTTCCAGTGGTTCTTTTCAGACCATGGGCATGCTGGTCGCCCCCTGCTCGATGCACTCCCTGGCAGCCATCGCCAACGGGGTAACCGATAACCTGTTATCCCGTGCGGCGGATGTGGTGTTGAAAGAGCGCAGACGACTGGTGCTGATGGTGCGTGAAACGCCACTGCATGCTGGTCACCTGCGCAATATGCAGCTGGTCACGGACTGCGGCGCAATTGTGTTTCCGCCAGTACCGGCGCTGTATGCCCGGCCACAAAGCGTTGAGGAAATTATTAACCACAGCGTGGCGCGCGCACTGGGTTTATTTGGTATCGACTGCGCGGAACTGCCGCGCTGGGGTGAGACAGTGAGTTTATTGGATGGGAGTGTCGCGTCGTGATTATTGGACCCTATATTAACGGCTCTGCGGTATTAATTGGCGGCATTGCGGGCGCGCTGCTGAGCAGCAAACTGCCAGAGCGTATTCGTAACTCGATGCCGCTGATTTTCGGCGCGGCCTCGATGTGTATGGGCATTATTCTGGTGAATAAAGTGGTTCATATGCCGGTGATGGTGCTGTCAGTGATCCTTGGCGCATTACTGGGTGAACTGGTGTATCTGGAAAAAGGCATCGGCAAACTGGGCGCAAAAGCACGTGGTCTGGTGGAGATGTTTGTGCGATCCGAGCCCGGCAGCGCGGAGTCGCAGGAGCAGTTTTTACAGAGCTATGTGGCGATTATTGTGCTGTTTTGCGCCAGCGGCACCGGTATTTTTGGTTCGATGCATGAAGGCATGACCGGCGACAGCAGCATTCTGATTGCCAAATCGTTCCTCGATCTGTTTACCGCCGCTATCTTTGCCACCACGCTGGGTTTTGCCGTGGGGATTGTCGCCATACCACAGCTGATTATTCAGTTGCTGCTGGCCTACGGCGCGATCTTTATTCTGCCGATGACCACGCCAGAAATGCAGGCAGACTTTTCTGCCGTCGGCGGTGTGCTGATGTTTGCCACCGGTTTTCGTATCTGCGGGATTAAAGTGTTCCCGGTGGCCAATATGTTACCGGCGCTGCTGCTGGCGATGCCCATTTCGTCGCTGTGGAGCAGTATATTTTGATTTCTGTCGTTCGCGAATTCAGATAATAAGTGCAACGCTTGGTCATGTGGATGGAGGGACGGTTAGCTACCGATAAGCTATCCTG
>NZ_CBFFRK010000140.1:0-12191 GCF_965644245.1 Erwinia sp. V71 | reverse complement strand
GGGCATCGTGAAAAGTCTATGTCAAAGAAAGGGTTATGTTCTCATAATTGACGATTAAATCGCACCTTCCTTAAATAACGACTGGGTTAAAGGCCTCTTTTTCACGGCCATTGGCGCTGACTCGCATGCTGCCATACTGGCGCGCGCACTCGGCATAGCGATGTTCATCGATACCGCCGGGCAGCGCACACAGCAATGGCAGGACGGTGAGCCAGTGCGACTGAGGATGGATTCCGGTGACATTGCGTTGGCTCGCATCGAGCCGTAATAGCGGAATGCTATTTCCGGAGATTCATTCCGCGGGCATCGTGCACAAAATTAGTGCGTAAGAGCAAAATACCTGTGATGCAGTGATAGTTGATAAATTGATATTTTCTGCGACGGACGATTGTTATTTTTAGCAACCGTTTGCGCATTCGTTTGCCTGGAAAAAATAAATTTTTATCAATTGAATTTAATGTGTGCCGATTATTTTCCTTTTTCTGGCATGCGGCTTGCAGGTAATCGTTAACTGACGAACATTGTTAATTAACGACCCACTGCACGTGTTGATGCAATTAACAGCAAACCCGGCGCGATCTTTAATTCAGCACATTGTCTTCATTAACGTATTTCAATGTACTGAATATTAACGCTTAACGCGGATATCACCGCAGGGGTTGCTGCTGGCATGGCACGACGCTGGAAAAGGTGATCACATGATTCAATTCCTGCTAAATAACACCCTTGTGCAAGAGGCGCATCTGGATCCCAACCTCACCGTACTGAATTACCTGCGCCGTCATCGTCAGCGAACCGGCAGCAAAGAGGGATGCGCATCCGGTGACTGTGGTGCCTGTACGGTGACACTGGGGCGGGTGGACGCAGGGCGAATAAAATATGAAACGGTGAACAGCTGCCTGACGCTGGTCAGCGCGTTACAGGGTAAACAGCTGATCACCGTGGACGATCTGCGACAGGGTACGGAGTTGCATCCGGCACAGCAGGCGATGGTCGACTGTCATGCTTCGCAGTGCGGCTTCTGTACACCCGGTTTTGTTATGTCGCTGTTCTGCCTGCAGAAGCAGCAGGGTGACAAAGATCGCCATCAGATTGAGCAGGCGCTGGCAGGCAACCTGTGCCGTTGTACCGGCTATCGTCCGATTGTCGCGGCGGCGGAACAGCTCTGTGCTCAGCCTTCAGCCGACCGCTTTGACCAGCAGGAAGCCAGCATCGTACAGCGGCTGGACGCGTTGCAGAGCGCGGAGACGGAGGAGTTAACGGACGGCGTGAATCGCTGCCTGATGCCAAAAACCGTCGCGCAGCTGGCGCAGCTTTATCAGCAATATCCGCAGGCTAAGCTGGTGGCGGGCGGCACCGATCTGACACTGGCGATTACGCAGCAGTATCAGGCGTTGCCGCAGCTTATCGCGCTGGCGTCTGTCGCAGAACTGAAGCAGTGCAGCGAAAGCGCAACGCATTTTGAGATAGGCGCAGCGGCGTCCCTCGACAGTTGCGGCCAGTTTCTTGCGCCGCGCATCCCGGCATTCAGCGAGATGCTGCAGCGCTTTGCCTCGCAGCAAATCCGCTATCAGGGCACGCTCGGCGGCAATATTGCCAATGCTTCGCCGATTGGCGATGCCTCACCCACCTTACTGGCGCTGAATGCGACCCTGCGTTTACAGCGTGGTACACAACAGCGTGAACTGCCGCTCGATCAGTTTTTTACCGGCTATCGCCAGACGCGGCTGGACGCGGGCGAATTTATTCACAGCATTCTGATCCCGAAAAACAGCGTATCCGCCGATTTCGCGGCCTGGAAAGTGTCGAAGCGGCTCGATGATGATATCTCTGCCGTCTTCGGCGCGTTCAACCTGCAACTGACCGATGGCCGGGTGACGCAGGCGCTGATAGCGTTTGGCGGGCTGGCGGCGACACCGCAACGTGCTTATGCCTGTGAAGCGGCGCTGATCGGCCAGCCGCTGAATATGGCTAGCGTCGAACAGGCCTGCCGCGCGCTGGCGCAGGATTTTCAGCCGCTAAGCGATTTCCGCGCCAGCGCCGCCTATCGTCTCCGTGTGGCGGGCAACCTGCTGCGCCGCTATACCCTGCGCCATCACGGCGAACTGGCTATCACGGAGGTGACGCGCTATGTCTCATAAACCACCGGTTCTGAGCGATGAAGCGATTGCTGCGCAGTTCGCCACCCCCCTGCAAAGTGGTGTGGGCCGCAGCAATAAACACGAAAGCGCCGCGAAGCATGTTGCCGGAGAGGCGCTGTATATTGACGACAAACCGGAACTGCCGGGCACGCTGCATCTCTGCCCGCGGCTCAGCGAGCATGCTCATGCGCGCATTGTTTCCATAGACCTGCAGCCCTGTTACGCGATTGCCGGCGTGGTCAGCGTACTCAGCTGGCAGGATGTGCCGGGCGTCAACGATGTGGGTCCGCTGGAAGCGGGCGATCCGCTGCTGGCGCAGGAGAAAGTGGAGTATGTCGGCCAGGTGATCCTGGTGGTTGCGGCGGCGACGCCGGAAGCGGCGCGTCTCGGCGCAGAAGCGGCCGTCATTCACTATGAGGTGTTAACACCGATGCTCGATGTGGAGCAGGCGCTGGCGTGCGGCAGCTATGTGCAGGAACCGCATGTGCATCAGCGCGGGGATGCCGACGCGGCACTGGCGCGTGCGCCGCATCGTATTCAGGGGCAATTCCATATTGGCGGTCAGGAACATTTCTACCTCGAAACCCAGATTGCACTGGTGATCCCCGGTGAAGACCAGAGCCTGCAGGTGTTTTCATCAACGCAGAACCCGACAGAAGTGCAGAAGCTGGTGGCGCAGGTGATGGGATTGTCGATGAACAAAGTCACCATTGATATGCGGCGCATGGGCGGCGGCTTTGGTGGCAAAGAGACGCAGGCGGCAGGCGTAGCCTGTTTATGCGCGGTGGCGGCACGTCAGAGCGGAAGGCCGGTGAAAATGCGTCTGGCGCGGCGTGACGATATGCGCATGACCGGCAAGCGTCACCCGTTTTTCGTGCGCTACGATGTCGGCTTTGACGACGACGGACGTTTTTGCGGGGTGAAAATCGATCTGGCGGGCAACTGCGGCTATTCGCTGGATCTCAGTGGTTCGATCGTCGATCGCGCCATGTTCCACGCTGATAACGCTTACTACCTCGGCGATGCCACGATTACCGGTTATCGCTGCCGCACCAATATCGCCTCTAACACTGCCTATCGCGGTTTTGGCGGGCCACAGGGCATGGTGGCGATTGAGCAGATAATGGATCACATCGCCCGCGAAACCGGGCTCGATCCGCTGGAACTGCGCAAACGTAACTATTACGGCAAAACGGAACGCAACGTTACCCATTACCACCAGCAGGTGGACGATAACCTGCTGCCGGAGATCACCGCACAGCTGGAAGCCAGCAGCGACTATCATGCGCGGCGCGCGGCGATTCGCCAGTTTAACGCCCGCAGCCCGTACCTGAAACGCGGGCTGGCGCTGACGCCGGTGAAATTTGGTATCTCCTTTACCTCCAGTTTTCTCAACCAGGCCGGGGCGCTGATCCTGATTTACACCGACGGCACGGTACAGCTCAATCACGGCGGTACGGAAATGGGGCAGGGGCTGAACACCAAGGTGGCGCAGATTGTCGCCGAGGTGCTGCAGATTGATGTCGATAAGATTCAGATTACCGCCACAGATACCGGCAAGGTGCCGAATACCTCACCTACCGCCGCGTCGAGCGGCAGTGATCTTAACGGTAAAGCGGCGCAAAACGCGGCGGAGATTTTGCGTGACCGGCTGACGACGATGCTCTGTCAGCTGCATCAGTGCGAAGCGAGTGCAGTGGAGTTCCGTAATGGCATCGTACGTGCGGGCAATAAACATTACAGCTTCGCTGAAGTCGCGCAGCTGGGCTGGCTGAACCAGGTGCCGCTGTCCGCAACCGGTTATTACCGCGTGCCGGGCATTCATTATGATCGGCAGGCCGGGCGCGGCAACCCGTTTTACTACTTTGCTTATGGTGCTGCCTGCTGCGAAGTAGTGATCGATACGCTGACCGGCGAATACCGTCTGCTGCGTGCGGATATTTTGCATGACGTCGGTGCATCGCTGAATCCGGCGATTGATATCGGCCAGGTCGAGGGCGGCTTTGTGCAGGGTGTCGGCTGGCTGACCTGCGAAGAGCTGGTGTGGAATGAGCAAGGCAGGCTGATGACTGACAGCCCTGCCAGTTACAAAATCCCTGCCATCACCGATGTGCCCGCGGACCTGCGCGTCAGCCTGCTGGAGAACCGTAAGAATGCACAGGACACGGTATTCCACTCGAAAGCCGTCGGCGAACCGCCATTTATGCTGGGTATTGCTGCGTTGTGCGCACTGCAGGATGCCGTCGCCAGCGTGGCGGACTATCGTCTTCATCCACAGCTGGATGCCCCCGCCACGCCGGAGCGGGTGTTCTGGGGCGTACAGCGTCTGACGGAGGTCACCGATGTCTTATCATGACTGGATTACGGTGCTGCACCGCCTGCGTGAGCAGCGTCAGAGCTGTGTACTGGTCACAGTGCTCAGTGAGCGAGGCTCAGTGCCGCGCGACAGCGGCAGCAAAATGGTGGTGACGGCGGACGACAGTTTTCTCACCATCGGCGGCGGGCACCTGGAGTTTCAGTGTATCCGCCAGGCGCGTGAGATGTTAAGCGCCGGTACGCAGTCACCGCACTGCGAAGACTTCTCCCTTGGTGCGCGTCTTGGCCAGTGCTGTGGCGGGATGACGCGTATTCTGTTCGAACCGCTGATGCAGCAGCAGCCCGCGGTGCATGTCTTTGGCGCCGGACATGTCGGCCAGGCGCTGGTCAGTCTGCTGACGACCCTGCCGTGCCATATCCACTGGATTGACAGCCGCGATGGGCAGTTTGCCCGGGTCCCGCCAGGTGTCACCGCATTGCAGCCGGAAGACCCGCTGGACTGCGTCGCCAGCGCTGCACCGGGCAGTTACTTTATCGTGATGACCCATCACCATCCGCTCGATCTGGCGCTGTGCGAAGCGATCCTGAAACGCGGTGATTTTCGTTATGCCGGGGTGATTGGTTCACAAACCAAGGCGCAGCGTTTCCGCTACCGGCTGGAGGGTAAAGGTGTGAACCGCGAGGTGCTCAGCCGCCTGCGCTGCCCGATGGGCTTGCCGGAGGTGACGGGCAAACTCCCTGCCGAAATCGCCATCGCGGTGGCAGGGGAGATTATCAGTGTTTATCAGCAGCAGGCCGCGCAGGCTGCCTGCCCGCCACAGTTGTCGCAGGCGGGCTAAGCGTGGCGGCGGCTTAACTGCCGCGGTAGGTTGACCACGACCAGGGGGAGATCAGGAACGGCAGGTGATAGTGGCCGCCTGTCGGGCTGACAAGAAAATCGATCTGCGCGCTGACATACAGCGATTCGCGCCCAGCGGCGTGGAACCAGTCGCCAATGGCGGCGGTCAGCCGGTAGCGGCCCGCAGGCAGCGCGTCGGGCGTCAGATCCGGGATGCGGCCATCCTGATTGGTGACCGCCTCTGTCAGTGTGTGCCAGCCAGCATCACGGTGCTGCTCCAGCAGTACCGTCACGCCAGCGGCCGGTTGCCCGTGGGCGGTATCGAGAATATGGGTGCTGAGGGTGCTCATTCGCTGATAACTCCTTGCAGTCGTAACAGGGTGATTTCACGTAACTGGTTCAGTGCTTCCAGGGTTTCCTGTTCGTCGCTATTGCTTAACCGTTGCTCCAGCGCCTGCAGTATTTCGCCACCACTGCGTCCTTTGGCGCGGATCAGGAATACACGGCCAAAGCGGGCTTCATAGCGGGCGTTACCGTCGCGCAGTGCCTGAGCCAGTGCCGCGTCGCGATCGTTCACGGCCGCCTGCTCCTGGCGTGACAGGGCATTTTCCGCGCTGCTGGCAGCAGGCTTTTCGCCGATACGCGGATGTGCGCTGAGCGCCTGGTTTAAATCGGCGGGTTGCCAGTGGCTGGCGGCATCACTGGCGGCCAGCAACAAGGCGTGGCGATTCGGGTAAGGCCGTCCCTGCACCAGCGCATTGCTCCACGCAGGCAGCGCGACGCAGGGATGCAGCAGCGTCAGCGCTGCTGTCGGTTCAAGCTGGTTGAAGTCATTCAGTGTCACCATCGCTGCTCCTGTTTGCTTTTCTGTCAGTACGTTAGCAGGTGTGCATTGTCAGTCCAGTAATGCATATAGCATGCCAGCGGCGGCATGGCGTGAGGCAGTGCGGTGGTGGTGAAACGTTAGAACCGAAAAGTGGTGTATCGGAAACGAATGGTGCAGTACAGGCCCTGCTGTCGGCTGTCAGTGCATCATTATTGTGCATAAAAAGACCCTTATACCGCCGCAGCGCTGATCGGACCCGTCTGCGGGCTGGTATGAAAATTGCTGAATAGTGGTTATGGCTCATCACAGGAGAGTGCGATGAAAGCGTTAGTAATTGGTGCGGGCATTGGCGGGTTATGCGCGGCGGTGGCGTTAAAAAAAGCGGGCATCGACTGTGAAGTTTTTGAAGCCGTAGCGGAGATCAGGCCGGTTGGAGCGGCGATCTCGGTCTGGCCTAATGGCGTCAAGTGCATGAACCATCTCGGCATGGGCGACATTATGCGCAACTTTGGCGGCCCGATGCACTACATGGCGTATCAGGACTACCGCCAGGGGCAGACGCTGACACAGTTCAGTCTCGCGCCGCTGGTGGAACGTGTCGGCGAACGGCCTTATCCCATTGCCCGGGCGGAATTGCAGGGACAGATGCTCGATTTCTGGGGGCGGGAGTCGGTGCAGTTCGCCAAACGGGTGGTGCGTATTGAAGAGCAGGCAGACGGCGTGACCGCCTGGTTCAGCGATGGCAGCTGCGCGCACGGCGACTTCCTGATCGCCGCAGATGGCACCCACTCTGCGATCCGGCCTTATGTGCTGGGGTATACGCCGGAACGACTCTACTCAGGTTATGTGAACTGGAACGGCCTGGTGGCGACGGACGACGCGCTGGCTCCGGCGAATCAGTGGACCACCTTTGTCGGCGAAGGCAAACGTGTGTCGCTGATGCCGGTGGCGAAGGATCGCTTCTACTTCTTTTTCGATGTGCCGTTGCCGCAAGGGCTGACGGAAGATCGCACCACGCTGCGCGATGATCTGACACGCTACTTCCGCGGCTGGACACCGCAGGTGCAGCATCTGATTGCGGTGCTCGATCCGCAAACCACCAACCGTATTGAGATCCACGATATTGAGCCGTTCAGCCAGCTGGTGCGCGGTCGGGTGGCATTGCTGGGCGATGCCGCGCACAGCACCACGCCTGATATCGGCCAGGGTGGTTGTGCGGCAATGGAAGATGCGGTGGTGCTGGGTGCCGCGTTTGCCCACGGCGTGCAGATTGAAGCTGCGCTGCTGGATTATCAGGCACAGCGCTGCGATCGGGTGCGTGACCTGGTGCTGAAAGCGCGTAAGCGCTGCGACCTGACGCACGGCAAAGATATGGCGCAGACCCAGGCGTGGTATCAGGAACTGCGTCACGAAAACGGCGAACGCATTATGGCCGGTCTGTGCGACACCATTCTGGCCGGGCCGCTGGGGTGAAACCTGTCAGCTGTTATCTGTATCCGTGATATCACAGGAGCCGTATGAGCAAACCGACGATGCGCATTCGCGCCAGCTTTTTTGACTTTCTGGCGCCTGCAGAGACACCGCAGGCGATCGCGGCGCAGGCGCGCTATCTCGACGATGGCGTGCTGACGCTGCATGACGGGAAAATTGTCAGTCTGGAGGCCTGGCAGGAGGGGCATCATCGCCAGTCGTCAGAGCTGATCGATCTGCGCGGCAGGCTGATCGTCCCGGGTTTTGTCGACAGTCATATTCACTATCCGCAGACTGAGATGATCGGTGCGTTTGGCGAACAGCTGCTGGAGTGGCTGAATACCTATACCTTCCCGGTGGAGAGTCAGTACCATTGTGCTGACTATGCCGCCAGCATGTCGGACTTTTTCCTGCAACAGCTGTTATCGAATGGCACCACCACTGCGCTGGTGTTTGGCACGGTGCATCCGCAATCGGTCGACGCGCTGTTCAGTGCGGCCGAACAGCGTCAGATGCGACTGATTGCCGGCAAAGTAATGATGGATCGCAACGCGCCGGACTATCTGATTGAGTCGGCTGCCGAGAGTTATCGCCAGACGCGGGAGCTGATTCAGCGCTGGCATGGGCGCGGGCGTCTCAGTTATGCCCTGACACCGCGCTTTGCGCCCACCTCATCGGCGGAACTGCTGGCGGCGGTACAGGCATTGCGTGAGGAGTTTCCCGATGTCTGGCTGCACACCCATCTCAGTGAAAACCAGGATGAGGTCGCCTGGGTGAAAGCACTGTTCCCTGAGCGTCGCGGTTATCTGGATGTGTACCACCATCATCAGCTGACCGGGCGGCGCAGCGTATTCGCCCACTGCATTCATCTGGAAGAGGAGGAATGGCAGTGCCTGCACGACACCGATTCGGCGATCGCTTTTTGTCCCACCTCAAACCTGTTTCTCGGCAGCGGTCTGTTTAATCTGTCACGCAGCTGGCAGCAGGGCGTGAAGATTGGACTGGGTACGGATGTTGGTGCAGGCACCACCTTTAATATGCTGCAAACCCTGGGCGAGGCGTACAAAGTGGCGCAGCTGCAACAGTACAAACTGAGCGCCTGTGAAGCGTTTTACCATGCCACGTTAGGCGGTGCGCGGGCGCTGGATCTTGATGCGGTAATTGGCAATTTTGCGGCGGGCAAAGAGGCGGATTTTGTCGTGATTGACCCGGCGGTTTCGCCGTTGCAGCAACTGCGCAGCGCGAACAGCAAAGATATCTGGGAACGGTTATTTGTACTGATGACGTTGGGGGATGACCGCAATATTGCGCAGACATGGGTGAATGGGCAGTGCGCGTGGCGGTGGGAAGGGGCCTGATATTCCTTCCCCCGCAAGCGGGGGAAGGAGCGAACTTACGGTAACGCGTAAGCGATCACATAGTCGCCACGGTTATCATTCGTGCCGGTACGGGTGGCGCCACCCGCCACCACCACAATGTACTGCTTACCATCTTTGCCCATATAGGTCATTGGTGCACCCTGCCCCCCCACAGGCAGACGGCCACGCCACAGCTCCTTACCGGTGCTGTTTTCGAAGGCACGCACATAGTAATCCAGTGAACCGTGGAAGAAGGTCAGACCGCCTTTGGTCACCAGCGGGCCACCCATGGTTGGCATACCCAGTGGGATATGCACACCCGGCACCACACCACCTACCGGTGCATCCTGGATACTGCCGACCGGCACCTGCCAGCGGGTTTTACCGGTAGTCAGGTCGATAGCGGTCATCGAACCAAACGGCGGTTTAAAGCACGGCACGCCCAGTGGTGAGACAAACATGGAACGTTCCACACCCCACGGTGTGCCTGTCTGTGTCGAGTATTCACCTTCGGTGCTCGGCTTCAGACCAGAGCGAATCGCCTCGTCCTGCCTAATGAAGCGGCCCCATTGCGCCATACGAATGTCGTTAACGATCAGCGTGCCGGTGGACATATCCAGCGCGCCGCCACCCCAGTTAAAGCCACCGTAGTAGCCAGGGTAGATCAGCGTTCTCTGCTTATCAGACAGCGGTGTGAATTCACCTTCCCAGCGCATCTCTTTAAACTGAATACGGCAGTACAGCTGGTCGAAGATCGACGCGCCCCACATATCGCTCTCTTTAAACGCGGTGGTGCCGACGGAGATCGCCGAGTAAGGCTGAGTTTTTGCCACGTTCATACCCGGCATCGCATCGGTTGCCACATTGCGATACTCAACGGGCACCACCGGTTTGCCGGTACGTCGGTCGAGGACAAAGATCTGTCCGCGTTTGGTCAGCTGGATCACCACGGGGGTGGTGGTGCCATCTTTGCCGGGTAAATCGTACAGAATCGGTTGCGAAGAGACGTCATAGTCAAACTGATCGACATTGGCGGTGCGGAAATGCCAGCGCTCTTTACCGGTTTTCAGTTCCACCGCGACAATCGAGTCGTTGTACTCATCAGAATACGGATGACGGTTGCCGGTCCAGAAGTCTGGCGTCTGATTACCGGTCGGGAAGTAAGCCAGGCCGAGTTTAGGATCGTACGCAGCGGTTCCCCAGAAGTTCGGCGTTTCAATGGCATAGGTTTCACCTTCCGGCAGTGGCGAGCTGTCTTTCGCGCCGCGTGAAGCATCCCACGCCCACAGCAGTTTACCGCTGCGCACATCAAAGCCACGCACCACGCCAGACGCTTCACCCACGGTCAGGTTATCATTCAGCTTACCGCCGATCATGATCACGCCATCTGCCACCAGCGGTGCGGAGGTGAGGTAGTAAGAACCGTCTTTCTCCGCAGAAGGGCCGAGGCCATTCAGCAGATTAACAAAACCGTGGTCGCCAAAATCGTCACACAGCTTGCCGGTTTCTGCGTCCAGAGCAAACAGACGCGCATCCACGGTGGTGCTGATAATACGTTTGCGACAGGTAGCAGCAGGCGGAGCGGCGGCATCCGTCTGTTCCTGCGGCAGGGAGGTCAGGTCGCTGTAGCTGACGCCACGGCAGCGTTTCCAGCTTTTGTTGGATTCGGTTTGTTTGATTTGCGGGTCAAAACGCCACTTCTCTTTGCCGCTAATCGGATCCAGCGCAATCACTTTATTCAGCGGCGTACACATATACATGGTGTCGCCCACTTTCAGTGGTGTGGTCTGGTATTCAGCACCATCAATCGCCAGATCGCCGGTACGGTAGGTCCATGCCACCTTCAGATCTTTCACATTGCCGGTGTTGACCTGGCTGAACTGAGCAAAACGCTGGCCAAGGGTATTGCGTCCCCAGGCGGTCCAGTCATCGCCGCTGTTCTCTTCCGCGCCCTGGTCGATCACTTTCGGCGCGTCATTGCTGGCTTCCACTTCCGGGTGAACACGGAACATGCCGGCAAAGATCGCCACCAGTGCAACCACCAGCGCCGCAGAGAGTCCGCCGGACACTTTGCAGGACAACGGTGCAGCACCATTGGCTTTGGTGAAGGTGGGGGAGAACAGAGTGGCCACCAGCGCGATCACCAGGAAGGTGATGGTACGTGGCACCAGCTGCCAGAAATCGCTGCCGACTTCAGCAAACGCCCAGATCAGACTGACGATCAACAGCGCCCAGGCGAGCGCCAGGGTCCAGGGTTTTTTCTTCAGCAGGCCAACGCCACTGCCTGCCATCGCCAGACCTGCTGGCAGATAAAACCAGGAACCGCCCAGCGTGATGAGATAAATACCTCCTCCCGCCAGCGCCAGTCCGAGGAGGATAAATATCACTCCCAGAATAATAGCAACAACATTAATACTACTTTTCATGATGAATCGTTTCCCAAATGGAATCCATGCCTCTACCGCCTGTCAATAAACAGGTGATCAGTGGTGATAGTGAATAATTTACTGGTGAGTATGATGCGGCTTATTCCTCCATAAAAAGACAAAGCGAGTCCTCAATAGCTGGCAGTCAGCTATTGTGCGAAAAAAACAATTTATCCGCCGCGTCAGCGATGCAGCGTTATTGCGGGAGAAACCGAATCTGTTTCCCGGCGATATTATTTCTGCATCACAGCGTTGACCCTGATAATTACAGGGGTATAACCGCAACGCAGTAGATTTACGTTAACAGGGGAGAGATATTGATAAGTGATATGGCATGATGATTCCCTGTCCCAAATAGATATAAAGTTTACCGCGGTGACTATTTATTGCTCAGAATAGCGACAGCTTAATGAGATATTATTATTTTATAAAAAATTATTTAACATCCATAAACCACCATATCATGTACATTTGCCTAACAAAAGACGGCAAACACCTCAAAAAAACCTCAAAATGAAATTTACCATTAAGCAAATCGCGGTACAGGCAGGTGTCAGCAAAGCGACGGTGGATCGCGCACTGCACAATCGCGGCGCGGTGCATGCCCGCACGCTGCGCCGTATTACGCAGGCGCTGCAGGATCTTGAAACCCAGGAACGCTCCAGTCTGGCGGCAGGAAGAACCCTGCAATTTGATGTGATTATGCATACGCCTGAACGCTTTAGCCGGCTGGTGAGTCAGGCGCGAATTCAGATAATAAGTGCAACGCTTGGTCATGTGGATGGAGGGACGGTTAGCTACCGATAAGCTATCCTG
>NZ_CBFFRK010000139.1:0-12270 GCF_965644245.1 Erwinia sp. V71 | reverse complement strand
CAGGATAGCTTATCGGTAGCTAACCGTCCCTCCATCCACATGACCAAGCGTTGCACTTATTATCTGAATTCGCGAGCCACCAAATCACTCTCCGTGGCGCGTAAAACGCCAATCGTATTTGGCATGCTGCTGTCGATGTCGATGATCTTCTGTAACTACGTTGATTCCATCTACCTGATTGTCTTCTTTATGGCGCTGGCGTTCCTCGGCAAAGGCATTGGGGCGCTGGGCTGGGCGGTGATGGCAGACAGCGCGCCAAAAGAGATGGCGGGTATGGCGGGCGGCCTGTTCAATATGTGTGGCAATATTGCCGGTATTATCGCGCCAGTGGTGATTGGTTATATTGTCAAAGCGACAGGCCATTTTGAGTGGGCGCTGGTCTTTGTGGCCGCACATGCACTGATGGCGATCTTCAGTTATCTGGTGATTGTCGGCCCAATCAAACGTATTGAACTGAAGAAAAAAGAGACCAGCGAGTTTCTCGGCTAAGCCGGGAACACGGCGGATAAGCAGCGGCGGGTGCACGCATCAGTCAGCAAACAGGCGGTGAGCGTGGCTCGCCGCTTTTTTTTATCTAATTTTGCCGCTTCGGGTTTACCTTTTGCGCGCATTCTGCACACTTAAGCTTTAGCCATTCAGTAAAGGATTTTTGGGATGTGGTATCAGCAGACAATAACACTGACAGCAAAAGCGCGTGGTTTTCATCTGGTTACCGATGAGATTGTCGATGCGCTTCCCCGCCTGCGTGAGATACAGACGGGTCTGCTGCATCTGTTACTGCAACATACCTCGGCCTCACTGACGCTGAATGAAAATTGCGATCCCACTGTGCGTAGCGATATGGAGCAACACTTTTTGCGCCATGTCCCGGAAAATGCGCCGTATCAGCATGATTATGAGGGAGCGGATGATATGCCTGCGCATATCAAATCCTCGATCATGGGCGTGTCTTTGCTGCTGCCCGTCAGCCGCGGACGTCTGGTACTGGGCACCTGGCAGGGGATCTGGCTCGGCGAACACCGCATTCATGGCGGCGCTCGACGGATTATCGCCACGCTACAGGGGGAATAATAATGAACACTTCGGATCTGCTGTCGTATTGCATGGATAAACCCGGCGCAGAGCAGAGCGTCCATAGCGACTGGAAAGCCACCCAGATCAAGGTGGATGATGTGCTGTTTGCCATGGTGCATGAGGTGCAGGGGCGTCCGGCGGTATCGCTGAAAACCTCACCTGCGCTGGCGGAGCTGCTGCGCGATCAGCATCAGGATGTACAACCCAGCGAACATCTGAATAAGTCGCACTGGAGCACGCTGTTTCTCGACGGGGCGCTGAAAGATTCGCAGATCTACTATCTGGTGGATGCCTCATTGCAGCAAGCGCTGAATACCCGCGCGGCTGGCAATGGTCACGGATAAACGGAGCCGGGAAGCCCGGCTCCGGCGGGGTTATGCCGCGTTTTCGTTACGCAGCGTGTTGATATCAATCACAAAGCGATACTTCACGTCGCTTTTCAGCATCCGCTCGTAGGCATCGTTAATCTGATTCATGTTAATCAGCTCGATATCGGACACGATGTTGTGTTTACCACAGAAATCCAGCATTTCCTGGGTTTCCGCAATGCCGCCAATCAGTGAACCGGCGATGCTGCGGCGTTTAAAGATCAGATTAAAGACCTGCGGTGATGGATGATCGTGTTCCGGCGCACCGACCAGCACCATGGTGCCGTCACGGCGCAACAGCGAGATAAACGGGTTCAGATCGTGTTGTGCGGCAACGGTGTTGACGATCAGATCAAAACTGTTGGCATGGGCTGCCATCTGATTCGGATCTTTCGAGATCACCACTTCATCTGCGCCCAGACGTTTACCATCGGCGACTTTCGATTCAGAGGTGGTAAACAGCACCACATGTGCGCCCATCGCATGGGCGATTTTCACGCCCATATGGCCGAGACCGCCAAGGCCGACCACACCGACTTTTTTACCCGGGCCCGCCCCCCAGTGGCTGAGCGGTGAGTAGGTGGTAATACCGGCGCACAGCAGCGGCGCTGCACCCGCAGGATCGAGGTTGGCCGGTACGCGCAACACAAAGTCTTCATCGACAATCACCTGCGTGGAGTAACCGCCGTAAGTGACCGCGCCGGTGTGGCGATCCTGGCCGTTGTAGGTGCCGACAAAACCATTTTCGCAATACTGCTCCAGGCCCTCTTCACAGCTTGGACAGGTACGGCAGGAATCGACCAGACAGCCGACACCCACCAGATCCCCCACGCTATATTTATGCGTGTGACTGCCAACGGCGGTCACCCGGCCGACAATCTCATGGCCAGGCACCACCGGGAAAATGGTGTTATTCCATTCGTTGCGAGCCTGATGCAGATCGGAGTGGCAGACGCCGCAAAACAGCACTTCGATTTGTACATCATGTTCACGCAGCTCGCGTGGTTGATAGTCAAATGGCGCCAGCTTTGATTTCGCATCCTGAGCGGCGTAGGCGTGCGTAATATTCATTGGTGTCTCCAGTTAATGTCGTGTCGTGAAATGACTGTTTAAGAGCAAACAGCAAAAGAAAGGACGCCTGTAAGGGTAGTCAATGAGGGGCGTTGTGGGTATGCCTGAAAATGTCTAAATCTTGCCTGATTCTGCAAGATTTTGGGGGATTAAGCAGAAGGCCAGCCGCCCCTTCTTGCTGGTGGGAGAGGCTGGATGTCTGACGACTCCTCCCCCGCGGGCGGGGGAGGGTGGTATTACGCTTTCAGCAGTGGCTTCAGGAAGCGCGCAGTATGTGACTGTTCGCAGTTCGCTACAGTTTCCGGCGTACCGGACACCAGGATTTCCCCGCCGCCGCTGCCGCCTTCCGGCCCAAGATCGACAATCCAGTCCGCCGTTTTGATCACATCAAGGTTGTGCTCAATCACCACAATGGTATTGCCCTGATCGCGCAGCTGGTGCAGCACTTCCAGCAACTGCTGGATGTCGGCAAAGTGCAGGCCGGTGGTCGGTTCATCGAGAATATACAGCGTTTGTCCGGTGCCGCGTTTCGACAGCTCACGCGCCAGCTTCACGCGCTGCGCTTCACCGCCGGACAACGTGGTTGCCGACTGGCCGAGACGAATATAGGACAGGCCGACATCGATCAGCGTCTGCAGCTTCCGCGCCAGCGCCGGAACCGCGGCGAAGAACTCATGAGCCTCTTCGATGGTCATTTCCAGCACTTCGTGGATGCTCTTGCCTTTGTACTTAATCTCCAGCGTTTCGCGGTTATAGCGCTTGCCTTTACACTGATCGCACGGGACATAAATATCCGGCAGGAAGTGCATCTCCACTTTAATCACGCCATCGCCCTGGCAGGCTTCACAGCGTCCGCCGCGCACGTTAAAGCTGAAACGGCCCGGGTTGTAACCGCGCGAACGCGCTTCCGGCACGCCTGCGAACAGCTCGCGCACCGGCGTAAAGATGCCGGTATAGGTCGCCGGGTTGGAGCGCGGGGTACGGCCAATCGGACTTTGGTCGATATCGATCACCTTGTCGAAATGCTCCATGCCGCTGATTTCGCGGTAAGGCGCCGGTTCGGCAATAGTGGCACCATTCAGCTGGCGCTGGGCAATCGGGAACAGGGTGTCGTTAATCAGCGTCGATTTACCGGAACCGGATACCCCGGTAATACAGCTGAACAGACCCACCGGCAGCGTCAGGGTGACATCCTTCAGGTTGTTACCGCGTGCACCCGTCAGTTTGAGCACCTTGTTCGGGTCCGCCGGGACGCGCGCCTGCGGCACGGCAATCTGGCGTTTGCCGCTGAGGAACTGGCCGGTCAGCGAGTCATCCTTCGCCATGATGTCGTCGATGGTGCCTTCCGCCACCACCTGACCGCCATGCACGCCCGCGCCTGGACCGATATCGATCACATGGTCGGCGGCGCGAATGGCGTCTTCATCGTGTTCGACCACAATCACGGTATTGCCAAGGTTACGCAGATGGATCAGCGTTTCCAGCAGGCGTTCGTTATCGCGCTGGTGCAGGCCGATGGACGGCTCATCCAGCACATACATCACGCCTACCAGGCCAGCACCGATCTGGCTGGCCAGACGAATACGCTGCGCTTCACCACCGGACAGCGTTTCCGCTGAACGTGACATCGACAGGTAGTTCAGGCCGACATTCACCAGGAACTTCAGGCGGTCGCCAATCTCTTTCAGCACTTTTTCGGCGATTTTCGCCCGCTGGCCGCTAAGTTTCATATTCTGGAAGAACGCCATTGCGTGACCAATGCTCATCTCGGAGATGGTTGGCAGGGTGGTGTTTTCCACAAACACATGACGTGCTTCGCGGCGCAGACGCGTACCTTCACAGCTGGTGCAGGCGCGATTGCTGATAAATTTCGCCAGATCCTCGCGTACCGCGGCGGATTCAGTCTCTTTATAGCGGCGCTCCATATTATGCAGCACGCCTTCAAACGGATGGCGACGCACCGAAGTATCACCGCGATCGTTGATGTATTTGAATTCGATATTCTCTTTGCCGGAACCGTACAGAATCACTTTACGGGCAGACTCATCCAGCGAATTAAACGGTGCTTCGATATCGAAGTCGAGATGCTCCGCCAGCGAACGCAGCATCTGGAAATAGTAGAAGTTGCGGCGATCCCAGCCACGGATGGCACCGCCTGCCAGCGACAGTTCCGGATTCTGCACCACGCGGTCCGGGTCGAAATATTGCTGCACGCCGAGGCCGTCACAGGTCGGGCAGGCACCCGCCGGGTTGTTAAACGAGAACAGGCGCGGTTCCAGCTCACTCATGCTGTAACCACAAATCGGGCAGGCAAAGTTGGCGGAGAACAGCAGCTCTTCGGCGCTGGTGTCATCCATATCAGCGACAATCGCCGTACCGCCGGAGAGTTCCAGTGCAGTTTCGAACGATTCCGCCAGGCGTTGCGCCAGGTCTTCACGTACCTTAAAGCGGTCGATCACCACCTCAATGGTGTGTTTCTTTTGCAGTTCCAGCTTCGGCGGATCGGAGAGGTCGCACACTTCACCATCGATACGCGCACGGATATAGCCCTGCGACGCCAGGTTTTCCAGTGTCTTGGTGTGCTCGCCTTTACGCTCTTTCACCACCGGCGCCAGCAGCATCAGACGCGTGCCTTCCGGCTGCGCCAGCACGTTATCCACCATCTGGCTGACGGTTTGCGCTGCCAGCGGCACATCGTGATCCGGGCAGCGCGGCTCGCCGACGCGGGCGAACAGCAGACGCAGATAATCGTGGATTTCGGTGATAGTGCCCACGGTGGAGCGTGGGTTATGCGAGGTGGACTTCTGTTCGATGGAAATCGCGGGCGACAGGCCCTCGATATGATCGACATCCGGCTTCTCCATCAGGGAGAGAAACTGGCGCGCATAAGCGGAGAGCGACTCCACATAGCGGCGCTGCCCCTCGGCATACAGCGTATCGAACGCCAGCGAGGATTTACCGGAACCTGACAGGCCGGTGACAACAATCAGTTTGTCGCGAGGGATGGTCAGGTTGATGTTTTTCAAATTGTGGGTGCGGGCACCCCGGACTTCAATCTTATCCATGCACACATTTCCCGGATTAAGGCAGACCTCACCATGCCTTCCCGAACGGCTAGGAGCGGCACAGCCAGAACTAAACGCGTAATTATGACACAAAAAAACCTGAATGGATATCCAGTATTCAGCTGCAACGTTGCAACGCGATGACACTTTTTTCGAGGGCGATCCGAAAGTAGGCACTGACCGGATGCCATGTTACTATTGAGTTTTTAGAATTTAATGAATACTCATCGGAGACACCAACATGGCCAGCAGAGGCGTTAACAAAGTGATTCTTGTCGGAAATCTGGGTCAGGATCCGGAAGTCCGTTATATGCCGAATGGTGGGGCAGTTGCCAACATTACGCTGGCGACGTCCGAGAGCTGGCGCGACAAGCAGACCGGCGAAACCAAAGAGAAAACCGAGTGGCACCGCGTTGTGCTGTTCGGCAAGCTGGCTGAAGTGGCGGGTGAATACCTGCGTAAAGGTTCTCAGGTGTATATCGAAGGTGCACTGCAGACGCGTAAATGGACTGATCAGGCTGGCGTAGAAAAATACACCACTGAGGTTGTGGTCAACGTCGGCGGCACCATGCAGATGCTGGGCGGTCGTGCGCAGGGCGGCGGCGCACCAGCGGGTGGTCAGGGCAACAACAACGGTTGGGGCCAGCCACAGCAGCCACAGGGCGGCAACCAGTTCAGCGGCGGCGGTGCGCCAGCGCGTCCACAGCAGAACAGCGCGCCAGTCAGCAATGAACCTCCAATGGACTTTGATGACGATATCCCGTTCTAAGGTTTCCCTTAGCGTCTGTCGCCAGTTAATGTCAAAAAAACCCCGATTTATCGGGGTTTTTTTATATGCGCTTTTACCAGTTTTCCAGCACGCGTTGCCGCACCTCTTCCGGATAGCCCTGCCCGAAAGACGCATGCAGATGGCGTTTGCTTTGCAGCGTGTCGAACACCACTTTCGCGCCTTTACCCGCGACATACTCCTCTTCGTTATAGCATTGCGGCAGACGGATGACGCGCTGATCTTCAAACACCACACGACGCCCAACCGGGTGTACGCGGGTTGACAGTGCCCAGACCACTTCACGCAGATTCGTTGGGTCAAAATCATCATCCACAACATACACTTTCGGGATAAACACCATCGCATCCGTGTCAAACAGCACTTCACCAATACGTTTTGCCAGCTGTTCACTGCTCATTTCTGGCAACTGCTCACGCCAGTTTTGCGGCATCACCACCAGTAACCAGTGCACGGTGGAGTCTTCCGGAATCCAGGTGGTTTTCACCGGCAGTCCGGCCTGACGCAGATACGTCAGCGCATCTGCCGCCAGACCCATCGCCCACAGTGTATGGGATTCATCCGTCGGACGCCCGGTCACGGACATTGGCCAGATCGGGTTATCGCGGTGGGTGATGGTTTCGACATGGAAGGTGGGCTGCGCCGATGATCCTTCACCCAGATAACCACCGTATTCGCCGTACGGCCCTTCCTGGCAATCGCGGGTGATCGAGACATGACCTTCAATCACAATCTCGGCCGTGGCCGGCACATCCAGATCGATGCTCACGGCTTTCACTACTGGCACCGGTTCTCCTGCCAGCGTGCCGATATAATCGGCTTCATCAGCCTGTGCCGGGATTGGAATACCCGAAACACAGGAAATGGCGGGAGCCGGACCCTGCACCAGCGCATAAGGCATCGGTTCGCCGCGAGCCACCCATTGTGTCCAGATTTGGCCGATATGCTGGCTTGGCACAATCAACCCCACCATGCGCTTGCCATCGACCTTCATCACCCGTGCAATGGACCAGTTAACCCATTGGCCGTCCGGTGTTTTCACAATCAGTGTACCCCAGGTGTTAGCATAACGACCGCCATCAGTATCGTGTGCAAAGGGGATCGGGAAACGGTCCAGGCTGGCATCATCACCCTGCAGAATGTTTTGCTGGCAAACGGCATCTGCGGAACTGACACGTACCGGAGGAATACCGGGTTTCAGACGCGCGGCAGACAGTGCTTCCACAATGTCCGGGCCGCTGGAAGCAGGTGCTAAACCGAGCGACATCGCCACGCGCGCATAGGGCATCTCCGGGCGTGAACAAAGCGCGGCTGGCGCGCCGAACAGGCGAAAACCCGGCGCCACGCCAGCGACGTTATGAAACAGCGGGGCAGGAGACTGGATTTCGTAACTGCGGCGGGTGATGGCACTGGGTTCAAAATCGCCATCGACTTCGCGATGAACGTGCATGATGTCACCCATCTCGTCGAGGGCTGCAATATAACTTCTTAAATCAGGATAATATTTCATCAGGCTCTCCTTAAGCCGTGAGTGACGATGAGCGTGGCCCGCTCCAGCGTCGGGTTAAATCGTTATCCAGGCCGAACTGGTCGAGAATGCGTGAGACGGTATGGTTGATGATGTCGTCAGTAGTGGCGGGATGGTTGTAGAAGGCAGGCATCGGCGGCAGCATCAGTGCGCCGGCACGCGTCAGAGCCAGCATATTTTCCAGGTGAATGGCGTTAAGCGGCGATTCACGTGGAACCAGCACCAGTTTGCGCTGCTCTTTGAGCGTGACATCGGCCGCGCGGTTTATCAGGCCATCGCCATAGCCGCAGCGAATGGCGGCCAGCGTTTTCATGCTGCAGGGCACCACAATCATGCCATCGGCGCGAAATGAGCCGCTGGAAATTGCCGCAGCCTGATCATGTTCACTGTAACTCCGCGTCGCGAGGGCGATAACCTCCTGTACACTGTACGGTGTTTCCATTTGAATGGTGGCGCGCGCCCATTTCGAAATTACCAGATGTGTTTCAACATCAAGCTCTTTAAGCGCGCGCAATACACGGACACCCATTGCAGCGCCCGTAGCGCCAGTCATGCCTACAACAAGCTTCATGCGGATTCCTGTCTCTGTATTTTTGGATTATAGTTTAAGTTCAAACTGTTTGTGTTCGAACTATATGTTTGCCGTTTAAAGGAGTCAAGCACCTCAATGTCACAACATCCTGATTTAATCCTTGCCGCCCCGCTGTGGCCGCATGGCGATAGCTCGCTGATGCATCTGATGCGCCGTGCGGGGCAGCACTCAACGACCTGCTGGACGCAGTGTGTTGATACCGGGCTTTCTGCTGTGCAATACGCGATTCTGGTGGTGCTGGCGGAAGAGACGGTCTGCGATCAGCAAACGCTGGGTAATCGGGCGGGTTTTGACAAAGCGACGGGCACCTATGTCATTGACCGCATGACAAAAAGCGGATTGCTGAAGGTGGAAATTGACGTGAATAACCGGCGACGTAAGCTGGTGTCGATGACCGCTGAAGGGCAGACGATGCTGAACAGGATGATTGAGCAGGCGAAAAGCGCAGAGCGATTGATCACTGCTGACCTGAATGAGCAGGATGTTGCTGATTTAAAACGTTTGCTAAGTAAGCTGGGGGGATTGCAGGAACCTGATGACAATCATTCCGCGGGCCGCCGCTGAGCACGGGGGCTATTAACAGTCTGCCTTGACTGCGTGTCTTTGGCGGATAAAGCCCTCCTGATGTTCAGGACCAGGAGGATTTCGGCAAAAAGGGCGGTAAACATGCCCTGATGATCTCTTTTGGGACGGTTATTTCTCCGCAAACGCCAGCAATGCATCGCCATCAAGGCGGTAACGCACCCACTCGCTCTGCGGTTTTGCGCCGATGCTGAGGTAAAAATCAATCGCTGGCTGGTTCCAGTCGAGCACACTCCATTCCAGGCGTCCGCATTTACGCTGTACGGCCAGCTGCGCAATATGTTTAATCAGCGCTTTGCCAGCGCCTGCACCACGGGAATCCGGCGAAATATACAGGTCTTCCAGGTAAATGCCATTACGGCCCAGCCAGGTGGAGTAGCTGGTAAAGAACACGGCATAACCCACCGTTTTACCGTCGATTTCGCAGATTAGCGCTTCGGTTTTACTGCCAGCGCCTAACAACGTTTCCTGAATTTCAGCGGCATTCGTGACCACTTCCTGCGGCGCTTTTTCATAAATAGCCAGTTCTACAATCATGTCGTAGATCGCAGTGGCGTCCTGCGGACGCGCCTGGCGAATCGTCATATTCATCGGTTTTCCTTATGACCTGTGGGTTGCAACTGACTAGCATATCAGTAAAACAGCGGCCTTTTACCGCTTGCTGACGAAAAAGAACGGGTCGGAAGTGCCTAAAATCAGGGGCAACAAGCCAGTGTTAACTTAACTAATTCCTCTTAATTTCAGCGTGTTATTACCTGTTGTATCACCAAAGCCAAATGATATAGTCATTGATGCACAACATCCCCCGACCCTTCTAAAAATACCTGATTAATGTCGGGATAAATCAAGCTGGTATAAGGAAATCGTAATGAAAGGCTTTACCTCTCTGGAATCATTTTTGACCACCATCCAACAACGTGACCCTCATCAACCTGAATTTCAGCAGGCGGTACGTGAAGTCTTTACTTCACTGTGGCCGTTCCTCGAACAGAATCCCCGTTATCAGGAACTGGGATTGCTGGAACGTCTGGTTGAACCTGAGCGTGCGATTCAGTTTCGTGTCGCCTGGACCGACGATCAGGGCCAGGTGCAGGTGAACCGCGCCTGGCGCGTGCAGTTCAACTCGGCGATTGGGCCGTTTAAAGGTGGCATGCGTTTTCACCCTTCAGTAAACCTGTCGATTCTGAAATTCCTCGGTTTTGAACAGACCTTTAAAAATGCCCTCACCACACTGCCAATGGGCGGTGGCAAAGGCGGTTCGGACTTCAATCCAAAAGGCAAAAGCGATGGTGAAGTGATGCGCTTCTGCCAGGCGCTGATGACCGAACTGTATCGCCATCTTGGGCCGGATACCGACGTGCCTGCCGGTGATATCGGCGTTGGCGGTCGTGAAGTCGGCTTTATGGCGGGCATGATGAAAAAGCTGTCCAATAACACCGCCTGTGTCTTTACCGGTAAAGGTCTGTCGTTTGGCGGCAGCCTGATTCGTCCTGAAGCGACCGGTTACGGTCTGGTGTATTTCACCGATGCGATGCTGAAACGTCATGGCCTCGGTTTTGAAGGTAGCCGTGTCGCGGTTTCCGGGGCGGGCAATGTGGCGCAGTATGCCATCGAAAAAGCGATGGAACTGGGTGCGCGTGTGGTGACCGCTTCAGATTCGGCGGGCACGGTGGTGGATGAAGCAGGCTTTACCGCGGAAAAACTGGCGCATCTGGCAGAAATCAAAAACCAGCGTTACGGCACGGTCGAAGAGTATGCGCGTGAACGTAATCTGGTGTATCTGGCAGGCCAGCAGCCGTGGAGCGTGCCGGTGGATATCGCACTGCCCTGCGCGACGCAAAACGAACTGGATCTGCCCGCTGCACAGCAACTGATCGCCAATGGTGTGAAGGCCGTCGCGGAAGGTGCCAATATGCCGACCACCATTCAGGCGACGGATGCGTTTCTGGATGCTGGCGTGCTGTTTGCGCCAGGCAAAGCGGCGAATGCCGGTGGTGTGGCAACATCGGGCCTGGAAATGGCACAGAATGCGGCACGCCTGAGCTGGAAAGCGGAGAAAGTGGATATTCGCCTGCAACATATCATGCTGGATATTCACCAGTCCTGCGTTGAGCACGGTGGTGAAGGTAAGCAGACGCACTATGTCCACGGCGCAAATATCGCTGGCTTTGTTAAAGTGGCGGACGCCATGCTGGCGCAGGGCGTGCTGTAAGCCTCTGGCCGGTGCCATGATAAGTTTGAAAGCCCCCCCTTCACAGGGGCTTTTTGTCTGTTATCGGTCAGAGTAATGTCATGACTGGCTGCTTAAAAACGCCAGTAAATCTGCATTCAGCTGATCCTGATGCGTCACGGCAAAGCCATGCGGGCCATTCTCATACACTTTCAGTTGCGCACCGTTAATCGACTCTGCCGCCAGTTTACCGGTAGTGGCAAAGGGCACGATCTGGTCGTTATCTCCGTGGATCACCAGCGTTGGGACATCGACTTTCGCCACATCTGCGCGGAAATCGGTTTCGGAGAAGGCCGTGACGCAATCCAGCGTGCCTTTTAACGACGCCAGCAGGGCGATATTCAGCGTCTGGGTCAGCACGCCATCGGAAACCGTTTGTCCGGCGTTGGTGCCATAAAACGGCGCGGCGAAATCTTTAATAAACTGGGCGCGGTCCTTACGCAGTCCGGCTTTAATGCCATCAAACACCGACTTTTCCACCCCCTGTGGGAAATCCTCAGCCTTGCCAAAAATCGGCGTCACTGCGCCGAGCAATACCAGTCCGGCAACACGCTCACTACCGTACTTACCCATGTAGCGTGTGACATCACCGCCACCCATTGAGAAGCCCACCAGCGTAACGTCGCGCAGATCGAGGTGGTTAATCAGATCGTTAATATCAGACGCGAAAGTATCGTAGTTATAACCCTCCCACGGTTGATCGGAACGGCCAAAACCGCGACGGTCAAACGCAATTACCCGATAGCCGCGCTCCGCCAGAAAGTTCATCTGGCTGTCCCACATATCGGCATCCAGCGGCCAGCCGTGACTGAAAAGAACCGGTTTACCGTTGCCCCAGTCTTTATAGTAAATCTGTGTGCCATCCTGCGTGTTAAATGTACTCATGATGTTGCCCTCTGATTAAGGAAGGTGCGATTTAATCGGTGGGGTTCAGTGGAGTCCTTAGCTGTATTAGCCTTACCTTAGCTGAGCT
>NZ_CBFFRK010000138.1:0-12332 GCF_965644245.1 Erwinia sp. V71 | reverse complement strand
CTTATCGGTAGTTAACCCTTCCTCCTACACTCTCCACAATCATGTCCGAGCGTTGCACTTATTATCTGAATTCGCGGTTAGCAGCCGCAGGATTTAATCCCGGCACGATGATGGATATCCGCGTCATGCCTCATTGTCTGGTGATTATCACCCGACAACCGGAACAGGATGAGCCGGAATGCATTCAGTCACTGCGCAAACTTTCACCCCGTAAACAACAGCAGGTGGCTGACATTATCGCGATGGTTACCGGCAAGCCGCTGCCGAAAAAGCCCGAACGTTAATCTCGCGTTACCGCGCAACCAAAGGATTGATTGCCATGACCAATACATCATCACAACCCGTTTATCCCGCGTCACACGATGCCGTGTTTAAGCAGTTTCTGTCCGATCCGGCAACAGCACGTGATTTCATTGAGTTACATCTTCCTGCTGAACTGCTGACGGTCTGTGACCTGGCCACTCTGGAATTGAAATCCGGCAGTTTTATTGAAGATGATTTACGCCCTTACTACAGCGATATCCTCTGGTCAGTGAAAACCCGTCGCGGTGACGGGTATATCCACGTGCTGATTGAACACCAGAGTACGCCGGATAAACATATGGCATTCCGCTTACTACGCTACGCGATTGCCGCCATGCAAAATCACCTGAAAGCCGGCAATGACGCGTTACCGCTGGTGATCCCGGTACTTTTTTATCAGGGTGCCCGCACACCTTACCCGTTTTCCATGGACTGGCGGGATCTGGTCAGTGAACCCGAACTGGCGCGCAGGCTGTATGGCGGTAACTTTCCGCTGGTCGATATTACGGTGATACCCGACACCGAGATCACTCAGCACCGCCATATGGCCGCACTCACCCTGATTCAAAAGCATATCCGCCAGCGCAACCTGATGACGATGCTGGATAAGATAACAGCAGTGCTCCTGACGAAATTTGTCACCAGACAGCAATTGATAACACTGGTAAACTATATTTTACAGGCAGGTCGCGCACCGGATGCCAGCATGCTGATGGGTGAACTGGTACAACGAATGCCGCAACATGGAGAGGAAATCATGGGCACCATTGCTAAACAGCTCAAAAAAATAGGCCGTGATGAAGGTTTTAAGGAAGGAATACAGGAAGGCATGCAGGAAGGTATACAGGAAGGCCGTCTGAAAGAGGCGTTAAAAATCGCCCTGAACATGCTGCAATATGGTCTGGATACCACCACCGTGATGAAAATCACCGGCTTATCCGAAGAGCAGTTAAAACACATCAGTCACTAGCAGACCCTGCCAGAAAGGGAGCCATCACTCTGGCTCCCGCTCTGTTAGCCGTTATCCTTCAGCCGCTGACCGCTCGCGGCATCAAACAGATGCATTTTTTCTGCTTTAATCGTCAGTGCCAGCGCATCCCCGCTCTGTGCCGCGATGCGCCCGACATAGTGCACATTCAGCGACAGCCCCTGCCAGTCGAGATGCAGCAGGCTCGATTCCCCGGTCACTTCTGACAACACTAACGTTGCCGGTGGCAGTTCAGTAACCACATTATCCAGCACAAAATCATGCGGCCGGATGCCGACCATCACCGGTCGCTCGCCCTGTGCTGCTGCCGCATCATGCCATTGTGCTGCCAGCGCAAACCACAGTTCACCACAAGCCACACCCGGCTGACCATTACGCGCTTCCAGCCGCCCCGCCAGCAGGTTCATCGGCGGTGAGCCAATAAAACGCGCGACAAAGGTATTCACCGGACGATCGTAGATCTCCAGCGGCTTACCCTGCTGTTCGATCACCCCGTCGCGCATCACCACGATCTGATCCGCCAGCGTCATCGCTTCCACCTGATCGTGAGTGACATACACCATGGTGGTTTTAAAGCGCTGATGCAGGGATTTAATCTCGGCACGCAGTTCCATCCGCAGCTGCGCATCCAGATTCGACAGCGGTTCATCAAACAAGAACACCTGCGGATTGCGTACCATCGCCCGCCCCATCGCCACCCGCTGGCGCTGGCCGCCAGACAGTGCGCGCGGATAGCGATTCAGCAGCGTATCAATGCCCAGAATCGCCGCGATACGGGCGATCTTGCTTTGCTGCTCTTCCCGTTTGATGCGCCGCGCCTGCATATGGAAGGCCAGGTTTTCCGCCACGGTTAAATGCGGATAGAGGGCATAACTCTGAAACACCATAGCGATATCGCGATCCGCCGGATCAAGATCGTTGATGGCCTTATCATTCAGCAGGATCGTGCCAGCCGAGAGCGCTTCCAGCCCCGCCATCAGGCGCAATAACGTTGACTTACCGCAGCCAGACGGCCCCACCAGTACGGTGAAACTGCCATCAGGGATGGTCAGATCTAACGGATGCAGCACATTCTGTTTGCCATAGCGTTTGGCGACATTAATCAGTTCTACGCTGGCCATGGCTCAGCACTCCTTTATCCGTTGTTGCAGCGTCCGCCAGTTGGGATACTGGCGCGGTGAACTGCTGATGGCATATGCCGCGACTTCAACACCCCAGCGCAGCGCGGTTTGCGCGGTTTCACCACCCAGCAGCGCGCTGAGGAATCCGGCGTTAAAGCTGTCACCGGCACCAATGGTGTCGATCACCGTCACTGCCCGCGCCGCCGCCTGTAAATGACCATCGGGTTGCCACAGCTTCGCGCCCGCACTGCCGCATTTCACCACACAGGCCCCTTTGCCGCTGAGCCGGGTCGCCAGAGATCTGGCGCATTCTTCCAGCGTCGCCAGACCAGCGAAACCCAGAGTTTCCACTTCATTCAGCAGCAGCCAGTCGCAATGTGCTAACCAGCCAGACAACTGCTGACGCAGTACATCACTCCAGTCCTGCGGCGGCCAGCCGGTATCCACCGCCACGCGAAAACCACGCTGCTGCAGGGTCGCCAGTAGCGCCGGATAAGCCTCTAACAACCGGGTGCAGAGAAAGGTGCCGCACAGCAGCACAATATCGCCAGGCTTTGCCTGCGGCGGCAGCTGCTGCAACACATCGTCGGCGCTCAGTCGCACGATATGTCCTTGATTGCTGATAAAAGAGCGCTCATCATCCGGATGCGTCACCGCCACCGTCAGCGAGGTTTCACAGGGGTAACGCGGCCAGTGCCCGGCACTGTTGGGGAAGTAGCCCGCCAGCCAGCTGGCGAAACCATCGCTGCCCTGATTCGCCACCGCACGGTGCGGCACCTGCATCGCGTCCAGCGCCAGTGCGCAGTTGCCCGCTGAACCGCCAGGACGCAGCTCGCTGTGCTCCAGCATCGCCTCCGTACCGGGCGCAGGCCAGTGGTGCAGCGTACTCATAATTAAATCGACATTGATGTTGCCCACCACGTACAGCGTGGCGTGAAGTGTTCTGTCCATGTTTAACCCTTACTCCCGCCGCTGGCCAGACCGCTAACCAGCGTTTTCTGCAGCCAGATGGCGATAAATAGTGGCGGCACCGACGCCAGAATGCCAACGGCGGCAACCAGCCCATCGTCCGTGGCGCGGCCCGCCGTGAAACCGGCGATAGTCACCGGCAAGGTTTGTGCCTGGATATTGCTGGTAAACAGCAGCGCATAAAAAAACTCATCCCACGCCAGCAGCCAGCCAAACAGCGCCGATGCGCCCAGCATCGGTTTTGCCAGCGGCAGCGTCACGCGCAGCAGCACCTGCCAGACACGTAAACCGTCCAGCCGCGCCGCCTGCTCAATATCGAGTGGCAGGGCATCAAACTGATTTTTCAGCATCCAGCAGAGGAACGGCAGGATCAGCGAGCAGTAGACCAGCACCAGCCCGAGATGGGTATTCAGCAGCCCCAGTTGCTGCAACACAAAATAGAGCGGCAGCACAAAGGCGACAGGGGGCACCATATAGATCGCCAGGCTGGCGAACAGCCAGCTGTCACGCCCGGGATAACGAGAGAAGCTGAACGCCGCCGGAATCGCCAGCAGCAGCGAGATCAGCGTTGCGCCGCAGGCCACCAGCACGCTGTTCCACAGCGCATGCAGAAACAGCGACCCCGGCTGATTCGCCTCCAGCGACACCAGCCGCGCATAACGGCTGAAATCCCACTGACGTGGCAGCCACTCCAGCGGCACGCGGGTTAAATCACTGGTGGAGCTGACGCTCATCAGAAACAGCCACAACATCGGCGCCAGAATACTGGCGGCGACCAGCAGCGCGGCGGCATAACGCAGCACAGTACGCAGTTTACGTTTCATGGCGGGTACTCCGGCGGCGCTGACGCAGCAGCATTATCAGATACAGGGTGATCAGCACCCCACACATCAGGGTCATCAGAATGGCGTAGGCCGCGCCGCTGCCAGCACGCAGATAGCTGAACGATTCCTGATAAACAAAGAAGCTGAGGGTTTTGGTGCTGTCGACCGGGCCGCCACGCGTCATCACGTAGATGATGTCGAAGATCTTAAAGGCATCAATGGTGCGCAGTACCAGCGCCACGCTGAGTGGCGCAACGATGGCCGGAAAGGTGATGGCACGAAAACGTCGCCACGCCGACGCGCCATCGAGCCGCGCGGCTTCAAACAGGTCATCGGGAATCGACTGCAAAGCCGCCAGCACCAGCAGCGTTACCAGCGGATAGTTTTTCCAGATATCTGCCAGCATCACCGCATTCAACGCCGCATCCGGCGATCCAAGCCAGCTGCGGTAGCCATCAATGATCCCCAGCTGAGTCAGCAGGGCGTTGATGCTGCCATAGTCAGGATTGAAATTAAGCCGCCACATCATCGCGTTAACGATGGTCGGCAGCGCCCATGGCAGGATCACCAGCACCCGCAGCACATTACGGCCATAGAAACGCTGATTGAGCAGCAGCGCCACCAGCACGCCGATGACGCCCTCAATCGCCACCGATACCACGGTGAAATAGAGCGTGCGGCCAATCGCAGCACGAAAATCAGCATCACTTAACGCATAGAGATAGTTCTCCAGCCCGATATACAGCGGTGATTCACCACTGCCAATCAGCGCCGCATCGGTAAAACTCAGCCAGATGGTGCGCAGCAGCGGCCAGGCCGTGAGCAGCAGCATCGCCACCAGCATGGGTGCTAACAGCACCCATGCCTGACGCTTCTCGCGTTGTGACAAACTCAGCATGCGGTTTCCTTAACGCAGACGTTCAGCCGTTTTGGTCGCCGCCTGCATGCCCGCTTCCGCCGTCTCCTGCCCCTGCAGAATCTGCTGCAGCTGCTGTTGCAGGCTGTTCGACAGGCGCGAGTAGTCCGCCGTTTCCGGGCGCGACAGCATCACATTGAGTGATTTTTTTGCCGCCGCGATCAGCGCTTCCTGCCCTTTCTGCACCGCCGGATCGTCATACGAGCTTTTCCAGATCGGCAGGCTCAGGCGCGCATATTTATCCTGCACCGGCTGCGAGGTGATATAACTGATAAACTGCCATGCCTGGTCAGGATGCTGGCTGGCTTTGGCGATACCTAACCCCATCGATCCATTGACCGCCGAGGCTTTGCCTGGAGCATCACCCGGCGCGGGAACAATCCCCACCTCACCCGCCACTTTGCTCTGCTGCGGATCGTTGGCCATGTTGTACATATAGGTCCAGTTCAGAGCGAAAGCCGCATCGCCATTGGAGAAGGCTTTCCGCACATCCTCTTCCAAGTATTCACGTGAATTCGGGTTGGTGACGCCTTTGTCCAGCGATGTCTTCATATAGTTAATCGCCTGCATCGCACCGGGATTAGTGAAGTTCAGTTTGCCATTCTGGTAAAACGCGCCGCCAAACGCGGAGACCAGCGTGGTGTAATCACACACCAGCGCCTCTGCCTGCGACCAGCTCCACACCAGCGGGTATTTCACCACCCCTTTCTGTTTCAGCAGCTCCGACTGCTCCATCACCTGCTGCCAGGTCTGTGGTGGCGCGCTGATGCCCGCTTTCGCCAGCATCGCTTTGTTGTAGTAGAGATATTTGGTATCGAGGATCCACGGCATGCCAAGGGTTTTGCCCTTATACACCACGGTATTCATCGCCCCGGCGAAAATTTTGTCTTTATCTTCTGCGTTGATACGCGTGCTGACATCCTGCAGCAGATCGAATTTACTGAATTCCGCTGGCCAGATAGCGTCAAACAGCACCACATCATAGCCACTGCCACCCGCGCCGCGTGCGGCAACGATTTTATCGTGCAGCGCCTCGTAAGGAACGAACTCCAGATTGATGCTGATATCCGGGTGCAGTTTTTCAAAATCGCTGGCCATGGCACGGATATCATTCTCGCTGTAGGCCGCCTGGGTCATAAACAGCGCGCTAATCGTTGTATTAGCGGCAACCTGCGCCGATGCCGTTGCGGTGATAAACGCCAGCAGACAGGCAGCCCGACGTGGGGTAAATCGACTTTTCATTCTCACTCTCCGATAACGCTGTGACAGATGGCGATTTATTAAATCAATTTGATTGATTTAATGGAGGTCAAAACAAGGGCAAGAGCGAACCGCTTCGCAACCCATTGCGGAATGAAGCAAGCGGCGTGCCAGTTTATTTCATGCGCAATCCTGACATGACTTATCCACTGTGGCTGCTGACCGCGATTTGCACAATTAATCCGCACAGAATTGCGTGGCAGATCAATAATTCGTTTGCCCGACCGTAAGCGCGATCACATACTGAGCCCTGATCGGTGCTGGCTGATAACACTGCAGGGAAATTGTGAATGGGAACGTCGGGAACCAATCTGGAACATGCGCGCGCACATAACCGGCGCGTGATCATCGAGGCTATCAGGCTGCACGGCGAGCTGACACGCGCAGAGCTGGCGCGACTCACCGCCCTGACGCCGCAAACGGTGTCCAATATCGTCGCAGAACTGCAGCAGGCAGATATCCTCTCTTCGCACCTGCCACGTAAGCTGAGCGGGCGCGGGCAACCGGCGATCCCTGTCACGCTCAATCCGGCCAGCGCATACTCGATTGGTATTCATCTCGACCACCAGACACTGCTGCTGGTACTGGTCGATCTGACCGGTGAGATCCATTTTCGTCGCCTTGTGCTGGTGCAGAAGCCCCAGCCAGATGCAACCCTGACGCTGATTATTCAGCTGCTGGAAGAGATTAAACAGCAGCTGGCGGCCAACTGGCGCAAGGTGCTGGGCATTGGTGTGGTGATGCCTGGCCCGTTTGGTGTGGAGGGGATCTCCTCCCTCGGCCCGACCACTCTGCACGGCTGGGAAAACGTTGATGTGGTGGCGCATCTCGGTCAGGCAACGGGCCTGCCGGTCACACTGGAAAACGACGCCACGGTCGCGGCTATTGGCGAACGCTTTCACGGTGTCGCCCGCCAGCTCAATTCCTTTGTCTATCTCTATATCGGCACCGGGCTGGGCGCCGGGATTTTTACCGATGGTCATATCTATACCGGCCATGCACACAATGCCGGAGAAGTGGGTCATATTGTCATCGAACCCGACGGGCGCGAGTGTTACTGCGGTAATCACGGCTGCCTGGAGCGCTATGTTTCGCTGCAGGCGGCGTATGAATATTGCGGGCTCGATCCGATGACCGCCCTGCCCGACGATCTGCTGACGGTCGACAGAGAAGTCTTCGATCGCTGGATACTGAGCGTATTGCCGCCGCTGCGCCGGACGATCAATATGATCGAGTGTATTTTTGATGCCGAAGCCGTGATCATTGGCGGCATGATGCCGCAGCCCTTACTAAAGAAAATTGTCAGACGCCTGGCACCGCTGCACAAGTCGGTACGCAGCCGTTATCTCGATGATATGCGGGTGAAAATGGGGATGAGCGGCAGTGACACCGCGGCACTCGGCGCGGCGGCGTTGCCGATTTTTGATGAGTTTAATCCGCAATACCATGTCCTGCTGAAATAACCAGATGCATAAAAAAACCCTCTTCCCCAGCGAGAGAAGAGGGCAAACGATTACATCATCTAACGGAAATCGATTACATTGCTTTCGGAATACCGATTTCCTTACTTCAACAACAGACTTCATGCGGCACAGTAACCTCATTACAGCCGTTGCCGTCACCGCGTTCACAACAACAACACTTTTCCAACCCTGGATACTGCCTGTACCAGCACAGCAACATGCTCCCTGACAACATTCGATTTCCCCTGCAGGGGACAACGCGCATTTAACGAAATACGCTGATGGCCTCCACCAGGCGGTTAGCCTGATGCGTCATGCGATCAGAAGCTTCTGCCCCTTCCTGCACTCGTGCCGCATTCTGGTGAGTAATATGATCGAGATCTTCAACCGCCAGGCTGACCTCTGACAACGCGGTCGCCTGTTCCGCCGTGGCGGAGCTGATCAGCGCGATCAGTGACGTGACGTTCTGTACCTGGCTGACAATCTCCTGCATCGTTTTACCGGCACCATTCACATGCTCAGTACCGACTTTTACCCGCGAAGCACTGGTTTCCACCAGATGTTTAATTTCGCTGGCCGCGCTGGCACTACGTTGTGCGAGGCTGCGGACTTCTCCGGCCACCACCGCAAAGCCTTTGCCCTGTTCACCGGCGCGTGCGGCTTCCACCGCCGCATTCAGCGCCAGGATATTGGTCTGGAAGGCGATACTGTCGATCACGCTGGTAATATTGGCGATCTTCGCGGAACTGTCGGCTATTTCAGCCATCATCTTCACCATATCGTCCATGGCTTCACCGCCTTTCAGCGCCGCCTGGCTGGTGGCGATAGACAGCTTATTCACTTCCGCGGCGGTTTCCGTGTTGCTCTTCACTGTCGCGGTCATTTCATTCATGGTGGCTGCGGTTTGCTGCACATTCGCCGCGGCCTGTTCAGTCCGGCGGCTGAGATCGTTATTCCCCTGCGCGATGGCGTCGCTGGCACCCAGCACATTGATCGCCTGACCGCTGACATCATCCACCAGCCAGCGGAACATCAGCCCGAGCTGCCCAATGGCGCGCAGTGTCATACCCACTTCGTCCACCCGATCCATCTGCTCCACCTGATTACTGTTGCCGGTGGCGACACTCAGCGCCTGCTGACAGACACGTTCAATCGGGCGGGAAATCTGATGCTCCAGCCATGCGCCGGTCAGCAACAATAGCACCGCCATCAGCGCGGTAAAGGCCGCCACATGCCCTGCAGCCACCCCCAGCAGCCAGACGCCCAGCACCGTCAGTGGCAACAACGTCAGCAACGTGCTGCGGATACGCCAGCGCAGCGGCAATATTTTCAGCATTGAACGCCAGCGCAGTGCGCCAGTACGTACAATCAGCCCTTTATGGAAACGGCGGTTACTGGCACGGCCTTCACGAAAGTCACGATACAGCGTTTCAGCCTGCTGCACTTCCTCTGTCGAAGGCTGGGTACGCACCGACATATAACCACGCACACTGCCATTACGGACCACCGGAATCGCGTTCGCGCGCACCCAGTAGTGATCGCCATTCTGACGACGGTTTTTTACCAGCGCAGTCCAGGGCTCTCCCTGCTTCAGGGTTGACCACATATCGGCAAACGCTTCCGGCGGCATATCCGGATGGCGCACCATATTATGCGGCTGCCCGTTAATTTCGTCTGGCGTAAAGCCACTGACCTCAATAAACGAATCGTTTGCGTACGTGATATAGCTATTGAGGTCAGTGGTGGACATCAACGTTGCATTGTGGTCGAACACATACTGTTGTTGAGTGACAGGCTGGTTGTTACGCATGGTGTGGTCCTTGAATGCGGGCGCATGGTTACGGTGAAATGGTTCACCTTTGTTTATGGTTTCGGCGCTAATAAAAAGGAACTTTAGTATCACAGGGAAAATATTTCGTGATGACGTCAGCAATGTAAGCTGCGGGGAGAGAGAGATTTTTGTCACGGAAAATGATTGTTAGCGAACAAGCGGTCCTAATAAGCAGGGATTTAGAGTAATTCAGATGTATGTTATCCCGCACGGCACAAGGCCGTGCGGGAATTTGCCTTAATCAGAATTGCCAGCGTACTCCGGCATTATAACGCCAGCCTCTTGCGCCGCTGTCGCCGACTTCCCGGCGATAATCCGCTTCGGCATAAAACGCCAGATCGTTTTTCACATTCACCGTCGCGCCCGCACCCACTTCCCACATCTGACCAAAGCGACCACCTTCAAAGGTGTGGCTGCCCTCCCCCCCCCCCCGCCGGCGGCACTGACATTGGTCTTCGCATTGCTGCCCCAGCCGTGGTAGTAGTTGGTGCGCAGCCACGGGGTAAACAGATGCCCGCGGCCATCACTCCAGCTGCGGTCGACCCGCACGCCGACGCGACCAATGGTTTGTCCATAGCGGTCATACTGCACCCGGGCACCATCCTGATCGGTAAAGTCATCCATATTCAGGCGCATATACGTCAGTTGCGCCTGCGGCTCAAGGCGCACGTCGTTCTGCAGGATAAAGGGATAACCACTCTCCACCGAGGCGCTCCAGCCGCGCGCTTTAAGCTTGCCGACTGTCTTTTGATGACTCACATCGGTTTCACCACGATGCCAGTCGTAACTCAGTGCGCCATCCACATAAAAGCCGCTGTCACGCAGCCAGGTGCTGTACAGCGCAATACTGTCGCTGTTGAAGACGGTATTGCTGTAGCCATCGACCGCGTGCGGCGTCAGTTTGGTGCGACCCCGGGTGTAAGCCAGTCCGCCACGGAGACTGTCACTCGCGCCGTCCAGTTTCACCACATTACCGCCAAGTTGCAGCGCGTTGTAATCAATATCGAGGTTGTAGCTGAAGTTTTTAAAGCTGAGGTCACTTTTATGCTCCAGCGTGGAACCGACGTAGCGCACAAACATTTCACCCCCCACGCCATTGTCATATGCTTTCTGCTGGCGCAAATCGCCGAGGCGTTTATGCAGATCGTCAACAATCGCGGCAGTGTAGTAGGCCAGGCCGACAGGGGCGGTGATATAGGCCGGAACCTGCGGGATCACCGCTAAGCGCCCGCCAGTGCCGCCGGTGCTGCCATCTTCGTTGATATAGCTGTTCGCCAGCCGGTAGTCCCAGTACTGATTATCACTGCTGCCCGCCACGCGGCGCTGACTGGCATCACTGCTGCCGGGGGCAAAGCTGTAGAGGTCATAGCGCCACGGCCCGGCGGCGGCGTAGCCATTCAGCAGCGCGAAACTGTCGGCCGTGGCTGTTCCGGCAACCTGCGCCACGGAGATGCCTTCATTGCTGTCGGCGATGCCATTGTTGTTAGTGTCCGTCTGTGCGCCGGTACTGCCGCTGGCGGCGGTAATATCGAGGAAGGTGGTGCCGGTGGTATTGCCCAGCACCTGCAGATTATCGGTTGCCTGATTGCTGAGAGAGCCGCCTTCGTTTAAGCGCGTCATCAGCCGGGCAATACCGGCCACAGAATTAAGATCGCCGTTAATCACCAACGTATTGCCCGGTGAGCCGCTGCCATTAGTTAAATCCAGTGTGCCGCTGTTATTCACACTGCCGGTAATGGTCGGATGCACATCATTACCGGCATACAGGGTGGAGCGCCATCAATATTGACCTCACTCCCTGCCAGCTGCAGGTTATCGGTCAGTGTCCACTGGCTGTCGGCGAAATTAATCGTGTTCCAGCCCGCGCCCAGATTAACGCCCCGGGCAGGATCATCATCACTGAACGAGCCACCACGCCCGCTGATTTGGGTAAAGGTTAGCGTATTGTTTTCGTCGCCAGCCTCGCTGGTGATATGCCGTGTATTGCTGAGATCAACATGTTGCACAAAGGCCTGGTTGTTACCCGCGCCGAGGGTCAGGCTGCCGTTCAGGCTGCCGCCGGTCCAGCTGACCGTGTCATCACCGTCGCCAGTGCTGATATCACCGATCACGTCACCGCCCGTCAGTGCAACCACATCATTGCCGCTGCCCATGGCGATTGCGCTGTAGATCGCATCTGGTGCCGCAACTGTGCCCGAATTAGTCAACCGGACATTGGCGCTGTCCCCACGCAAGTCAACAACCGGGGATGACAGAATTTGCGAACGCAATTCTCCGCTGTTCTCCACACTGGTTGCCGTTGAGCTGATAAATGCCGCGCTGCCTGCCGTATTGTTAATATTCACCTTTGCTGCCGTTGCAACAGTTCCGGTGGTGTTGGCAACAATACCCACACCGTCTGTGCTGCTGACATTGATCAGATAACCACTTCCCAGCGAGAAATTCTGATCGGAAGTGGCGTCATTCCCCCCCAGATTGACATCAGTGAATTTAATCCCGGAGCCTGCACCACTGACGGTGATTGTGGCATCACCGTCATTCAGCGATGCCGCAGTGCGGATACCGGCACCGCTGCCTTCGTTAAGGAAGGTGCGATTTAATCGTCAATTATGAGAACATAACTCTTTCTTTGACATAGACTTTTCACGATGCCCGCT
>NZ_CBFFRK010000137.1:0-12338 GCF_965644245.1 Erwinia sp. V71 | reverse complement strand
AGGATAGCTTATCGGTAGCTAACCGTCCCTCCATCCACATGACCAAGCGTTGCACTTATTATCTGAATTCGCGAGCAAGCCATTTAGGGTTCTCATGCATTAAAACTTGAAGTTATGAATGATTTTTTAGTGTTCAACCTGATATCTGAGCACTATATAACGCTATTCTTACCAGAAAAAACTTGATCATTAGCACATGTAATAAAATTAAATTACTTGATTTCATCTATTCAGCATGAGTATGCTATACCGCACAAAACATATGTAATTTATCTTTATTCGGAGTCTGAATGCTGCTCACCTACAAGGAAATAGCTACGTTTACTGCAGGCTCGCACATCAGCCGTATCCAGCAACACGCAGATGGGCTCGCATTTCGTTTCTATGCAACCGAGCAGTTTCTGCTAGATGACTGGCAGTCAGGTCTTGTGTCCGCGGAGAAAGAGCAGTGGGTTAAAACACATCAGGATGTTGTGCTGGCGCAGAAAGGAGATGTTGTCATAAGCCTGATTCATGGCAAGGCAGTTCGCGTGAGCACCGAAAATGCCGGACGTATTTTAGGTAATAACTATGTCAAAGTGGATGTTGATGACAGCCAAATTAATGCAACGTGGTTTCTCTGGCATTTCAATGAAAGCCCAGAAGGAAGACGCCAACGGATCCAGGCCACCCAGGGTTCCACCGTCGTACAGCGTATCGCGGTTAATGAACTGAAAAATTTTACCGTCACCCTCCCGTCACTCGCACAGCAAAACGCGATGGGGGGGCTCTATCTGGCGGCGCGAGAAAAACGCTTTTATCAGCAGCGGCTTGCCGCCCTGAGTGAACAGCAGATCCTGAGCCTGCTCAGTGGTATGATTTGACTTATTACGTCACCCCTTTGTGACGAAGAAAAACAACAGGAAGAACTATGTCTCCCCAGATTGAAGCACAAAATTTAAGTGAACTGCAAGGCCGCCTGTGGAATATCGCGGATACCCTACGCGGTAAGATGAATGCCGATGAATTCCGCGACTACTGCTTAGGCTTTATCTTCTATAAATATCTTTCTGAAAAATTCGTTGCTTACGCGAACAAAATCCTGGCGGAAGATGGCATTCAGTACAATGAACTGACTGCGGAACATCCGGCGTATCAGGATATCGTTGATGCGGTAAAAGAGGACAGTATCCAGACCTTAGGCTATTTCCTGCCGCCAACGGATTTGTTCCACACTATGGCGGAACGTGTGGCTAAAGATCCCAAAGGCACAGGTACCGGTTTTATTCTGGAAGACCTCGCTACTACCCTGCGCAGCATTGAACAGAGCACGCTGGGTACCGACTCCGCGGATGACTTCAGCAACCTGTTTGAAGATCTCGATTTAGGTTCCAGCAAACTTGGCAACACGGCGAAAGCGAAAAACGAATTGATCGGCAAAGTCGTCACTGAACTCGACAAACTGAGCTTTAACCTGAGCGAAGCGAGTTCCGATATTCTGGGTGATGCCTACGAGTACCTGATCGGCCAGTTCGCCTCAGGCGCAGGTAAGAAAGCCGGGGAGTTCTATACCCCGCAGCCGGTTTCCACTCTGCTGGCTAAAATCGTCACTACTCACAAGCTGAAGCTGAAAAACGTCTATGACCCGACCTGTGGCTCTGGCTCTTTGTTACTGCGCGTGAAACGCGAAGCCTCGTCAGTGGGTAAAATCTACGGTCAGGAGATGAACCGTACCACTTATAACCTAGCGCGTATGAACATGATCCTGCACGGGATTCACTATGCGGATTTTGAGATCATTCAGGAAGATACGCTGGAGCACCCGCAGCACACGCATCTGAAATTTGACGCCATCGTTGCTAACCCACCGTTCTCTGCCAAGTGGAGCGCCAGTCCGCTGTTTATGAACGATGACCGCTTTGCCCAGTACGGCAAACTGGCGCCCTCCAGCAAAGCAGATATGGCGTTTTTACAGCATATGTTCCATCACCTGGAAGATGACGGCACTATGGCAGTGGTTCTGCCTCATGGGGTTCTGTTCCGTGGCGCAGCGGAAGGCCATATCCGTCAGTTTATGATTGAGAAGCTGAACTGCATTGATGCGGTGATCGGCCTGCCTGCCAACATCTTCTACGGTACCAGCATTCCGACCTGCGTACTGGTACTGCGCAAGTGCCGTAAGCACAACGACAGTATTCTGTTTATCGATGCCAGCAATGACTTTGAAAAGGTGAAAACTCAGAACCGCCTGTTGCAGGAGCATATCGATAACATCGCCGATACCTACAACGACTGGAAAGCGGTCGAGAAATACAGCCATATCGCGACGCTGGAAGAAATCCGTAACAATGATTACAACCTAAATATTCCGCGCTATGTTGACACTTTTGAGGTGGAAGAAAAGATTGACCTCAACGCAGTGGCGCAGGAAATCCGCGATATGGAAGGGAAAGTGGCAGAGATCGATAAGACCATCGCTGGGTTCTGTAAGGAGTTGGGGATTGATGCGCCGTTTACGTTGGTGGAGGGGAATAAGTAATGGTGCCAAAGATAAGGTTTAAGTCATTCTCAGCCTCCCTAGGTAAGCATAAAATTGAGGATATTTTAGCTCGCTTTGTTTCCCCTGTATCTGTTTCTAAAATAGGAAAATATCGAGAAATAGGGATTCGCTCCCATGGTAGAGGTTTATTCCATAAAGAGGAGGTGTCTGGTGCTGAATTAGGGAATAAACGCGTTTTTTGGATAAAGAAAGATGCTGTTATTTTTAATATCGTTTTTGCCTGGGAACAAGCGGTAGCAATTACTTCGTCGAAAGATGAGGGATGTATTGCATCTCACCGATTCCCAATGTATTTACCTAAAGATAACAAATGTAACACTGACTATATCAGAAGATACTTCCTGACAAAAAAAGGGAAATATTTATTAGAACTTGCATCCCCTGGTGGTGCAGGTCGAAACAAAACACTAGGCCAAAAAAACTTCGATGAGTTGGTTGTAACTATTCCTGATGTTACAGAACAAACCAAAATCGCTGATTTTCTGTCCTCTGTTGACGAAAAAATCACGCTACTGAACAAACAGTACGACCTGGTTTGCCAATACAAAAAAGGCATGATGCAGAAGATTTTTAGTCAAGAAGTGCGGTTTAAGGATGAGAATGGGAAGGAGTTTCCTAGGTGGGATAGAAAATTTATAGGTAATATTCTAAAGATAGGTAGCGGGCGAGATTATAAACATTTGAATGATGGTAATGTCCCTGTTTTTGGTACTGGTGGTTTCATGACAATGGTTGATCAGTTTCTTTTTGAAGGAGAAACGGTATGCATTGGCCGAAAAGGGACTATTGATAAGCCATTTTATTACAATGGGAAAATTTGGACTGTAGATACTTTATTTTATACTCATGAATTTAAAGGCGTGCATCCAAAATTTGTCTATCAGTTGTTTTTAACAATAAACTGGAAAGAATATAATGAGGCATCGGGAGTGCCAAGCCTTTCTAAAAATACCATAGAAAAAATTGAGGTTAATATTCCTTGTTTATCTGAGCAAAACAAAATTTCCAGTTATCTCTCTGCCCTTGACGATAAAATCGCTGTAAAAAAAGCAGAGCTGGACAAGTTAAAAACCTGGAAGCAGGGTCTACTCCAGCAAATGTTTGTATAAAAAACAATCCGGCCTAGCCGACTCCGGGTCAGCACAATAACGAAAGGCACTACATACTGATGGCAACGCAAAGCGAATACGAGTTAGAAACGCAGCTGGTGGAACAACTGGTTGGCATGCATTACGAGCGGGTGAATGTCACCGACGAAACCAGTATGAAAGCCAATCTGCGTAAGCAGATTGAAATCCATAACCGACTGGAAGCCTCTCCGCTAACTGACGGCGAATTTAACCGTGTTTTCTTACATCTGACAAAAGGCAATGAAGTCATCGATCGCGCTAAGATTCTGCGCGATCGCTACCAGTTATTGCGTGATGACGGCACCGAGAAGTGGCTCAGCTTTATCAATAAAGAGGAGTGGTGCCAGAACGAGTTTCAGGTGACGAGCCAGGTGAAGCAATTCAATGCCGAGCAAAACACACGCAAAACCCGCTTTGACGTTACCTTGCTGATCAACGGCTTGCCGCTGGTGCAGATCGAACTTAAGCGTCGTGGCTTGGGGCTGAAAGAAGCCTTTAATCAGATCGATCGTTACCATCGGGACGCTTTCTGGGTCGGCAGCGGCCTGTTCCAGTATGTGCAGATCTTTATTATCAGCAACGGCGTGGACACCAAATACTACGCCAACAACCGCGCCAACCATTTCGAGCAGACTTTTTTCTGGACCGATGAAAAGAATAACCCACTCAAAGCCCTGGAAAAATTCACAGCCGCATTTCTGAAGGTCTGTCACATCGCCAAAATGATCACCCACTACACGGTGCTGAACGAAACCCGTAAGTGCCTTATGGTGATGCGCCCTTACCAGTTCTACGCCTGCGAAGCGATGATCCGCCATGTGAAGGAGAATCTCCACAAGCAGGGACGGCCGGAGAACGGCTATATCTGGCATACCACCGGCTCCGGTAAAACGTTGACCTCGTTTAAAGCCAGCCAGGTGATCATGGATATGCCGGAAGTGGATCGGGTTATTTTTGTGGTCGATCGCAGGGATCTGGATTATCAGACGGCAAAAGAGTTCAATGGCTTTGCGAAAGACAGCGTTGATACAACCAACAACACCAGTACGCTGATAAAACATCTCAAGCAAAGCTGCACCAAACTGACGCTGACTACTATTCAGAAACTGAATAACGCCATCACCCATGAAGGGTACAAAGCACAGCTCGCACACCTGCGCAAAGAGCGCATCGTCTTTATCTTCGATGAATGCCATCGCAGCCAGTTCGGTGATACGCATAAAGCGATTGTGAATTTCTTCGAGAATGCTCAGCTGTTTGGTTTTACCGGGACGCCAATCTTTGCCGATAACGTCAATATCACCAACGGCATCAAGCAGACCACTGAACTGTTGTTCGATAAATGCCTGCATAAATACGTGATTGTCGACGCCATCCGGGATGAAAACGTTCTGCGCTTTGCCGTGGAATATGTCGGTACTTACAAGCGCAAAGAGAGCAGCAATGAGATCGATATCGATGTGGAGGATATCGACACCAAAGAGGTGATGGAAAGCGACAACCGGTTGGGCAAAATCACCGACTATATCCTTGCCCATCATAACGCCAAGACCCGCAATCGTGAGTTCACTGCGATGCTCTGCGTCGGGTCTGTCGATATGCTGATCACCTACTACAAACTCTTTAAAGAAAAGCAGGCTGCATTGCAGGCGGCAGATGCCAGTTACAAGCCGTTAAAGATTGCCACTATCTTCACCTATGCCGCCAATGAAGCGGACAAAAGTGATAAAGAGGCGGTAAACGGCCTGCTGGATGAAGAGGATATTAGCCTGCCGCAAGGCGCGAAAGTTGATACCTCGAGTCGCGATCATCTGGATAGTTTTATCGAGGATTATAACGAGCTGTATGGCACCAGTTACTCTGCCAATGATTCAAAAAGCTTTTACAATTACTACAAAAATATTGCCCAGCGCACCAAAGAGAAAGGCATCGATATTCTGCTGGTGGTGAATATGTTCCTCACCGGTTTCGACAGCCCGGCGCTAAACACGCTGTACGTCGATAAAAACCTGCGTTTTCACGGCCTGGTACAGGCGTTTTCCCGCACCAACCGCATTCTCAACGAGAAGAAAAGCCACGGGAATATCGTCTGCTTCCGTAATCTTAAGAAAGCGACCGACGATGCTATTGCCCTTTTCTCGAACAAAGATGCTTCCTCCACGGTTCTGGTGAAACCCTTTGACGAGTACTTCGGTGATTATCAAGAAGCCGTCGATCGTTTGTTAACACTGACGCCATCGGTGGAAAGCGTGGACGATTTGCCAGATGAGGAAGCACAGCTGGCGTTTGTAACGGCATTCCGCGATGTGATCCGTTTGAAAAACATTCTCGAAAGCTTTGCCGATTTTGATGATGCGGCTAAACCGCTGTCGGACCAAACGCTGGCGGATTTCACCAGTAAGTACCTCGATATCCACGACAAGGTGAAAAAACACTCCAGCAAGGAGAAAGTCTCGATTCTTGAAGACGTAGATTTTGAAGTCTCGCTGATTCATCGCGACGAAATTAACGTCGGCTACATTTTGCGTCTACTGGCTGGCATTCAGGCTATGCCGCCAAAAGAGCAGCAGGAGCAGAAGAAAAAGATCATGGATATTGTCGACAGCGACGTGACGCTGCGTAGCAAACGTGAGCTTATCGATAACTTTATTGAAAAAAGTCTGCTGCATGCCTCGCATGACGAAGATATCACTCAGGTGTTTGAAGCTTATGTCGAACAGGAAAAAGGTAAGGCGCTGGCTGCCCTATGCAGCGAGGAGCGACTCGATTCCATCAAACTGACCGGCTTACTGGATAACTACCTCTTTACCGACGTGATGCCGCGAGAGGATGAAGTGGCAGAAACGCTAACCTGGACGCCGAAGATTCTGGAACGCAAGAACGTGCGGGCACGTGTCTACGACCGTGTGCGTGATGTGATTGAAACATTTATCAATGGGATGCGCGGGTTTTAATAGATTTTGGTGATGAATATGGCAGAGGTATTTTCATGAGTGAGATAGATATCCAGGGTGATGAAGCGCTGGTTCAACTGCTGTTGAACGCAGATAAAGGCGATATAGATCTGCTGATCGATTACATCACTAACACCGGTAAGTTTAGTTTTTCCATGTCAGACAGCGTAAAGGCTGTATTACAGGATGCCAAACGCCAGGAAATACCTGATGAAGAAACTCTGCGCCTGCTTGTACGGGAGTTACAGCATTTCGGTGGTAATACGTTCGTGAATCTGTTTCGTCGCAATGGCGTCAGCTACAGCGAAATTGTAGATGACGTTGCCAGCCATCTGAAGATGAAAGTCCCTGCTGATGCATCGGTAGAAGAAAAAGAAGCGCTGATTATTGACTGTGTATTTACCTCGTCATGGAAAAAAATGTCGGATGATGAGCGCCGCCAAATTCTACGTGGTATGGGCATTAGCGCCTCTGTCAGTCTGGACATTTCCGTCTGGCAGAAAGCGGCATTAGTTGCCAATGGTCTTGCTCAAACGTCAGCAGGCAAAGTGCTACCTTTAATTGCAGGGCTTGGCATCGGGCGTGTGTTGGGTGTATTAACCGGGCCGGTTGGCCTGGCTATTACGGGTCTTTATACCGCCTATGACATCTCAAACCCGGCGTTTCGAGTGACACTGCCTTGCGTGGTGCAAATTGCCTGGATTCGCTTAAAAAACTCCCGCCAGTTCCGGCTTGCCACCCGGCCATCACCCGCCACGATGCCTGCTCTCATATACGATCAACGCTGGGGTTTTGGGCATGATATTCACCAACCTGCGCTTACGGTTGCAACAATTCCACCTTCGGAAAGTATCAACACCGGTGCGATGCAGGAGCAGGATATTACCGGTATTTCACGGCTGAGCCCGCTGTTGCAAACATTACCCTCTCTGGCGGCCTCTACACATATTGCCAGCCATCAATATATGGAGGTCATTATTAATGGTCCTCTGGCGAGTGTAAAAGATGGCCCTGGTTTCCGAGGCTTCAGCCTGGGAGAAAAAGGGATTAAAGAACATGCCGTTCTGCTGAATCCTGACAAACTAAGTCAGCTTGTTAACGCCGGTATGTTGTTGAATGTTGCTTCTGCCGTGCTAGCGCAAAAGCACCTGGCTGATATCAGCAAGAAATTGACGGAAATTGTTGAGGCGGTGCGTGAAGTTTCTGCATTCCAGAATAACGCGCGCAAGTCAGAGATCATTGGGGCCATACAGTATTTGCAGCAAATTACTCCCGTGGTTATTGAGGAGCAATGTTCGCCAGCAATACGCCAAAAACTGGAGGATATTGAAGTCCAGTTCTCCGCCCTGCAGGCACACTTACTGACTGATATTACCGCTGCTGGTGACAAAGTGGCTGCACTTAAAGACCGTGAGCTCTTTGGCAGTACGGAGATTACGAATAAGATCCAGACCCAACAAAATATCCTTGATGAGCGAATCCATGAATGGGACCTGGCGATGAAGGTTCGTGCGCAAGCGTTGCATCTTCTGACTCATGCCGAAGGTAACACAACACTCGTCAGGCACCGCCAACAAACCATTGTTCATAGCTATCAGGAGTTCGAAAGCGTTGTTGACAAAGTTGAGCGTCAGGTTCACCAGCGGATACAAGGTATCAGCGCATTGACGGAACAGAGAAATACCACCAATGCCAATAAAGTATTACTGCGGAAATGGACGACAACGACGTTAATGCAGCAAAAGATGGCTATTGAAGAGGCCCATTCATCGCTCAGGAAATTCCAACAAGGATTGTTGGCTGAGCAGCCGCAATCTGCACGATTACTGGTAGAAATGCAGGATGGGAAACCGGTGAAGTGTTTTGAATTGCCGCTAGTATGAACAATTCGTCTTTTTTGAGTGGGCATCGAATGGAACATGACAATTCTTCACTGGTTGAGTTGCTACCGGAATTTTTTCACCAATGGCCAAAAAACCTGGAGTGGACCAGAGAAAAAGATAAAAAAACAAATATTGATGCATCTCAGCTAACTGAGTTCTTCAGCTTGATCTCTGAAGCACTGAAAGTTGTTCAGCATCGATCTTTATCTTTTGATCCCTGGGAAGTAGCAGGCCTTGGGCGTAAAGAAGTTCGTAACACAGCTGTTCTTGCCTGGCTTCTTGATCCCGAGGGGACTCATGGTTTCGGGAGACTACCTTTACAGGCATTCCTGCAGGCAATACGACACAGCAGAAATGATATCCCTGAAGATTACCTTCACTATTGTCGGGTGCGGGTTGAAACTAATCCTACTGGCGATAATACCAATCGTGTTGATGTAGAAATCAATGCGGATAATTTTTTCCTGCTTATAGAGGTGAAAATTGATGCGTATGAACAGCCAGAACAAGTCGCCCGATACTGTTCTGATGCTAAATTACGCGCAATGTCACGTCCTTGGGCCGTTATATTTTTAACGCCTCGTGGCGGAAAACCGCTGACCTGTGGCTTAGATTTCAAGCCAGAGGATGTTCCCTGTATTTCCTGGCGACATCTCGCCACAGCTTTAGAGTCTTCGTTGCAACCGCATTACAAAGAATTCATTTCTGATAATGAAAACTCGCCTTCACGCCAAATGGCTGCCCATGCCGCATTTTGCTTTCTTAATCGAGTTCGTACATTTTAATTTAAGGGATTAGACATGAATCCACACAGCGATGCAGAACGTCAGGCCGGTATACTGATTCTTTCGCAACTAAAGATGTTTAACGAAGCTGTTGTCTATTTTGAACAGCATTTAAGCCCTGCCTTCTGGAAAAGCTTTGATCAGTGTGTTGAACGATTTATGAAAGACAACAGCTGGGTAGGTAAAGCAAATTATGAACATCAGGATTATTGCTGGCTGGCCCATCCAGCCTGGGTCATTGAAGGCGTTAACTGCAAATATTGGTTTGAAAACAGTTCGACTGTTACTGAAGGAAATGATTATATTTTAGCCGTCCTGACGGGTACGGGAACCGAGCAGGGGCAGTTTGGTTTTGAGTTTAAATTGAATGCCGGGTATTTTGGTGGAGTCAAAAAGATTGCTAGTTATGCGAGTAATGTTCAACAATCCTACCGTGAGCAACTGCAGACACTAGGGCTATTGGAACAAGGGAAAGGTAACTATTTCCTACCTGTCACGATTGAACCTAATTTACTCACTGAGTGCTGGAAAGAGCATGGTGAGTTTCCAGTGGAACATGAAGTATTTTTTCCATTGCAAACAGCTCTTGAGAAGCTACTACAATCTACAAAAATTTTGGATGCTATATTTTTGTCCGAAGCGCAGATTGCAGTAAGTGAATAATTTTAAATAATTAACGTTATTTGATTTGGCCTTTCTCGCATAAGAAAGGCCATTGCAGTAAAAATTATCCCCGACTACACCCGAAACTTCTATCTCCCTCACCAAATATCTTCGTATCGAGCTTGGTCAAGTAATCCAGTCGTTCAAGCAACTCATTGTATATGATGTCAAAATCAGGATCATTTACGTTAAGTACATACCGACAGTTATCAGGAAAATGAACAAGCTCACGACAATCTTCAACTTCTAATCTGAGAGCACTGTACCAAGCTCTGATTATCTGGTTGCTAAGTGTACCACTATGCTTAAGATGCCCCAGATGGTAGTAAGCATCCTTGTTAAAAAATAAGCAAATATGGAAATGGCATTTTCCACTCTTTGAGTATTCTCTTGCCCAGACATTACGTACAACGTTCTTGTTGACTCTGATCCCAGCAAACTTTCTGCGATGTTCATGTGCTTCCAAAATCGCTTTCATCGAATCCAGAAAGCGTGATATTGCACCGGGTTCAAGGTTAGGAAAACAGCATACTGTATCACCATTATCTAAAATAGGTGGGTAATGAAGATCCGCTCTTAATGCCATAGTTCGTGGAAACTGATTGATAGCATTACTGACTGTCAGAACAATTTTATCTCTGTAAGCGAGAATATGATCGCCATGAGTACCTTGATAAAGTTTCATCATACATCTCTGATTTTAATATCCCTGCTCTTCACAGGGATATGTTAGGGGTGATTTATACAAATAAATATATATTACCTTTCCAACATTTAAATTTAGGCAAAAGCTATCACCTACCTGCGCTGGCAGTTCCAAAATAACTCTGCAATTAGTTAGAACAAGCAAGTATCTCGATGGTATTTTTTTACTTCATTAAATACCCCAGGTATCCATCGCCTGTATAAAGATAGTTTTTCCTTTTTTAGCAGCCTTTATCTTCCCTTGAGAATAAAGAGTGCTTAATAATTCATTTACTTTACCGCGGTCCCTGAACCGGTTAGGCCCATATTGCAGTATGGTATTTTTCCTCATATATGGTAAAAATTTTGATTGCAATATTCTTTTATCCACCAATAAAGCTCATCTGCATCTGTATTGACCATATCTAGCTCCTGTTGTTTGGAAAATAATTTTATATACTCATCTACGTACCATGCACTTATTTCTATAGCAGCTTCTGCAGCGGTAAGTGATACATCCCCTTCATCACCATTAAAATAGTGTAATAATGCAGCAATCCTTGCCATATTTTCAGCGATTTTAGATGCATAATCTTTAAAGTCTGAAAGAAATCCGAGTAACCGCATTTCTGTTTCAACTTGATTATAAAATGCAATCCATCTCTGTCCTGCTTCTGGCGAGAAATGCAGGCAAATACGTTCATCTTTGTTTTCGATACTCTCATTGACGATCTCCATTAATCGCTCATGGAACACAGGCAAATGTTCACTTGAGACAACAGGATTAGTTATTTGTCTATATCCTTGTGTGGAAAAGGGACGACAAATAAGTGTACGAGCAAAAAATCCTATCCCTTTTGCTATATCCCCTTTTCTTTCAATATATCTATTGATAACTACAGACTGAACCTGCAGGGATAATGTCAATCTGGCATTTTTTATTAACCTCTCAGGTGCGTTTTTCCTTTCGACTGAATACGTTGCGCCATCCCACATTTTGTTGACAAACGGCAATTCATTTAATGCATAACCATTAAATATGGTCCCAGCCTCATCTGATAAAATGCCAATTGATCGCCAGTCACCACAGAGATACTCTTTTATCGCCGCTGGTGTGGTATCATTAAACGTCAACTTATATCTGACAGGCTCTACAGGATAACTATCTTGCAGTATACTCAGACTTTCACGTGTTATGGTTGGATCTTTGCCACCACGGATCTCTGACTTCAGTTTTGACATAAAAGCTTTCTCTTCCGCCTTGAAAATCTTTACGTTATGCCGCCACTTAATTATTTCTTGTTTATATAGATCAAATAGCCGTTCCTCTAGTTGGTAAATAGGCTTCATTAACAACTTACTTACCGTGCTCTTCCGTTCCCCAGATTCCGAAATTGTCACAATAAAAAGCGATGTTGGGCTACGCAGATTATTCAACCTACAAACATCAATTCTGTTCTGACAAGCAAGAGATATGACGCCAAGCATCTCTGCTGCAACCATGGGAAGCGGTGCCTGAGTATGTTGCACTATCTCATAAATTGCATTTCTCACCCTCGCGGGGAACACATGTATGGGGAACTCTCGATCTCCCGACATAAAACCTCATCATCATTTAATGTAAAAAGGGCGGATTCAAGTTCGAAGTGCAACGCTAAGCCGCCTGTCTTAACTCTGCAAAGACCACTGAAGGCTGCCGG
>NZ_CBFFRK010000136.1:0-12377 GCF_965644245.1 Erwinia sp. V71 | reverse complement strand
TCCGGCAGCCTTCAGTGGTCTTTGCAGAGTTAAGACAGGCGGCTTAGCGTTGCACTTCGAACTTGAATCCGCCTGGTACTGACACTGTTATCAGTTTTTCTCAGCAGTCTGCGCAGTTATGGTTTCCAGTTTTTGCCGGTATTTGTTGGCAACGTGATGGTGATGCTGGCTTATGGTTTATTGCTCAACGCCTTTCGCAGCTTCTGCAATAAACCGCTGGGTTATCACTGGGCCTTTGGCGCCATCTTCTGGGCGGTTCTCTGCCTGATACCCGATTTCTATCACTCCATGCTGTTGCGCATCATCGTCAGCTGTCTGCTGTGCGTTTTCTACACCAGCGCGCTGATTATGCTGCTGGCGCAGGCGCCTGCGGAACTGAAAGCCACCTACTGGCCAGCCAGTTACTGTTGTGGATACACCTGCTGTTCCATATTGCGCGTATCTTTCTCGACGGCGGTGTCGCGGCGCGTGAGCATGGTGCGATTGGCGGCTCAACCTTCTCAGTGTATGTGATTCTTGAATCGATTCTGTTTGTTATTGGCGTCACCTTTACCATTCTGGCGATGGTCAATGAACGCAACCAGATCCGCTACAAGCAGGCCTCGCTGCGTGACCCGCTGACCGGTGTCTGGAACCGGCGCGCCCTGTTCAAGCATACCGAACAGCAACTGCGCCGCATTGCGCAGCGCAGTCAGCCGCTGACGGTGATGTTGTTCGATCTCGACCACTTCAAAAGCATCAATGACCGCTACGGTCACTTCCAGGGCGACCGTATCCTGATCGATTTCTGCCAGGTGGTGAGTGCCATTCTGCCTGCGGACAGCCATTTCTCGCGCCTCGGTGGTGAAGAGTTCGCCGCCGTGCTGACCATCGACGAAAAGACCGCTGCCGCACTCAGCGAACATATTCGCACTGCGGTGGCAACGTCACTGCCGGATAAAGTGTCCTATTCAGTCAGTATTGGTGTCACCACCAGCCGCCAGCAGGATATTACCTTTACCGAATGCATGATTGCGGCGGATAAAGCGCTGTATCGCGCCAAAGCGAATGGCCGTAACCGCGTGGAAACCTTCTGTGCAGAAACGGCGGAAGCCGTCCTGCTGTGACATTACGCCGGGGCACGTACTTTATACTGCCCCGGCGCCCTCCCCGTGTAATGGCGGAACGCATAGATAAATCCGGACGGGGTTTCATATCCCACCTGCAGAGCCACTTCCGTGACCGGCAAACCGCTCTGCAACAGGGTGATGGCATACTCCATCTGAATTCTCTTTTTATACTCGCCGAATGTCATTCCGGTCAGCGTCACAAACAGGCGCGTCAGGGTGCGTTCGCCGACACCAATCTGCTGACTGATATCACGGCTGCTCTTGCTGAAATGGTCACTGGTGGTCAACAGGGCAATCGCCCGGCGCAGGCGTGGCTCTGCGGCAAAAGGGATGGTCTGGGTGCGCTGCGGCGCACTGGCCAGCTGATCGATAAACACCAGCCACAGCCGCTGCTCCGCTGCTCCGCTGCCGTCGCGGGCTTCTGTCGGGGAAAGTCGCTGACCGCCACACTCAGTGCCTCCAGCAGCGGGCTGACTTCTAGCTGGCAGGGATGTTCCGCCAGCACCAGTGTCTGCGGGGAAAAAATCGCGATTGCCCGCAGACGCGTCTGACGCGGCATTTCAATACTGTGCGCCACGCCGGCCGGGATAAACACCGCGCTGCCCTGCCCGGCAATGATCAGACGATCGTCGAAACAGAAACAGGCACAGCCAGAGACAATAAAGATTAGCTGGACGAAATCGGGGTGGCAGTGACGCACAATCTGCGTTCCGGCGCTGTGGCTTTCCTGTGACAGCCAGAACGCATCGTCCTCCGTCTGCACCATACGGCTCGATTCAGGTTGTACTGGCGGGTGACGGGGTTTCATGGTGTGTGGGTGTCTCGTTGCCGGTAAGCGCTGGCGATCAGCAGTGCCACCAGCGTAATCGCCAGCGTCAGGAATAACAATGCCATCTGCAACCCAGTGCGCATCCCCAGTTGCTGCGCCAGTACCCCCACCAGCCAGGGGATCACTCCGCCCAGCAGATAGCCGCCAGACTGGGTCATACCCGACAGACGTGTCGCCTGGCTTTTGGTGACAGTAAAGTCCAGCGGCAGGATCAATGCGATGGGAAACAGTCCCCCGGTGCCCATCCCCAGCAGCAGCGATGCCAGCCACGGTGACAGGTTGCCCGCCATGACCAGAGCACCCGCCAGCGTCAGCAGGGCAAACACCAGCGGCGCACGGGCGCGGCTGATGTGCAGCAGGCGCGTCACGACACTAAACAGCAGGCTGGTCAGCAGCTGAGTGACCACGCAAAACGCCATCAGCAACCCCGCCAGATGCGCACTGTACCCCTGATGAATCATAAAAGCGGGTAACCAGGCGACCACACTGTAGTTAATCCCGGCCTGCAGGCCAAAAAACAGCGTGAACTGCACGCGCGCGAGCGTGATAGCGTCAGCTGCGCAGCCTCAGGATCGGCAGTATGATGTTCATCATCACGCGAACCGTAATACCACAGCATTGCCGCCACCACCGCGGGCAGCGCCCAGACCGCCAGCCCCGCCTGCCAGCCGAGCCCGCGGATATCCGCGAACAGTGGCGTCGCCCAGGCGGCAGCCGCTGCGCCCAGCCCCATACTGGCGGAATAGATGCTCATCGCCAGCGCGGTATGCTGCGGAAACGACTCTTTGATAAAGCCGGACAGCAGCGGACGAATAATCGCATCCGCCCCCCCTACACAGGCGGCCGTCAGCAGCAGCAGACCAAAACTGCGGCTGTCGAGACGCAGCAGCAACCCGAGGATCAGCAGCGCAAATGCCAGCAGCATGCTGTTGCGCAGTCCGGCACGTTGTTCGAGCTGATGGCCCAGTGGTGATAACACCCCCATGCAGATGACCGGAATGGCGGTCAGCAGCCCCAGCCAGCGGGTATCAATCTGTAAACTGTGGCGAATATTTTCCAGTACGGGCGCAACCGAGGCGATGCCGCTGCGCAGGCATATTCCGGCCAAAAACAGCATTGCCCAGGGAAGTAACGATTTGAATGACATAGTGGCTCCGGCAGTGATTCAGGAGATTGTGCCACCCGCGCCGGGCTGAATCTGCCGATAATCGGACAAAAAATAGCGCAAAACGGCCAATATAATCACGCAGGAATTCACGCCAGCGCGCAAAAAGGATAACGTCAGAAAGGAGAAAAACGGGTAAAACCGGAGCTGCTGCGCCGTTAAGATGCGCGGGAAGCCGCCCCGGATATCGCTGTCATCAGAGCAACCTTAGCCGGTCACCCTGTTACTGACAGAACTAATGGCTGTGATGGGAGTCGCGGCGGCAACGTTTATCGCCACAGTGCCGCAGCCAGTAATAGCGGTCAGCGACTTTTTCCCGGCCGCTGATACGCGCACCGACCAGCCATAGCAGCGCGCCAATAAAGATGCCGAAAATGGCGCCATGCGTCAGATACTGTGGCAGTTGCAGTTGTGGTAACTGGTTAAGGATGGAGTAGCCGACGCCGAGTACCATGGTCAGTAACCCGAGTCCCATCAGGGCATTACCTGCGACGTTCGCGTGTTTACGTTTCATAATCACCTCCATGAACTCAGGCTGCGTGAAATAGCACGAATTGCCTGGTTGACATAAGTTTAGGAAATGACCTGCCGTTACGTTGCGCGATGGATCACAATATGCACATATTTTTGACAATTCTTTACGTCTAACCAGCTGAATCTATATAGAAAATGTATTATCAACTTCCTGAACTATCCCTCCTGTAATCACCTGCAGTGCGGTTTTGTGTTCTGTGGGTCGGCACAGTACACTAGCGCCTCTGGATTAAGCACTTAGCAGGAACCCATCACCGTGAGCACGATTAAACTGATTGTTGGCCTGGCCAACCCTGGCGCTGAATACGCCGCTACCCGCCATAATGCCGGCGCCTGGTATGTCGATCTGCTGGCTGATCGCCACAATCAGTCATTAAAAGAAGAGAGCAAATTCTTTGGCTACACTGCGCGACTGAATATTGCCGGTGAGGATGTGCGCCTGCTGGTGCCGACCACATTTATGAACCTGAGTGGCAAAGCGGTGGCGGCGATGGCGACCTTCTACCGTATTGCGCCGGAAGAGATTCTGGTGGCGCATGATGAACTGGATCTGCCGCCTGGCGTGGCGAAATTCAAACAAGGCGGCGGTCACGGCGGGCATAATGGCTTAAAAGATATTATCAGCAAGCTGGGTAATAACCTGAACTTCCACCGTCTGCGGATTGGTATTGGTCACCCGGGCGATCGCAATAAAGTGGTGGGTTTTGTGCTGGGTAAACCGCAGGCTGCGGAACAGAAACTGATTGATGATGCGGTGGATGAAGCGGCACGTTGCACTGAGGTGTGGCTAAAAGAAGATCGCCTGAAGGCGATGAATCGTTTGCATGCGTTTAAGGCGGGATAAGGTTTAACACGAGGTCTGGCTGCAATTGATGCCGGATACCGGGCTGGGTGGCTGGGAGACTGGGAGACCGGGCCTGCGCAGGGAACCCGGTCAGCTCCGCAAAGACGCAAAAAGCGTCATCCATGACAGCTCGGCCCGCGCCGTCCATGGCGCGGGACGCTTTTCTCCGCTGACCGGGTTCCCTGCGTTTTAAGCTTCTGTGTTGCTGCCTGCGTTTCCAGTACGATGGCGTTACAGGTTAAACCCCGTAAGCTCACCGTCTTTTGCGTGCACCAGCAGGCCATCAAACATCATCCGCCGCCACTATGTAATCCGGATTATCCAGCTCATGCATACAGTAAGGCCCCGCCTTACGCAGCAGGCTAATGCAATCCTCGCTCAGATGACGCAGCCGCAGACTTTTCCCCGCCTGCTGATAGCGCGTACTGAGCTTATCAATCGCCTCCACACCACTGGAATCCATCACCCGGGTACGGGCAAAATCAATCACCACCTTCGCAGGATCATTTTCTGGTGAGAACAGCTCACCAAACGCGGCACTGGAACCGAAAAACAGCGGACCTTCCAGCTGATAGGTTTTCTCGTCCCCTTCCTGCTGCTCGCGCACAATGGTGATACGCGCATGCTGCCAGGCAAACACCAGCGCGGAGATAATCACCCCGCAAATCACCGCCATCGCCAGATCGGTAAAGATGGTCACCAGCGTTACGGCAATCATCACCACCGCATCCGCTTTCGGCATACGCTTCAGGCGACGCAGTGAGCTCCACTCAAAGGTGCGGATACAGACGACAAACATAATGCCAGCCAGCGCGGCCACCGGCAGCAAAGCGATATATTGCGACAGACTGACAACAAACAGGATCAGCAGTAACGCGCCCACCAGGTTCGAGATACGTCCACGCCCGCCAGAGGTAAAGTTGATAATCGACTGACCAATCATCGCGCAACCGGCAAAGCCACCAAAGAAGCCACAAATGGTGTTACCGACGCCCTGCGCCACACACTCTTTATTCCCTGCCCCTTTCTGGTTACCCATTTCATCGAGCACCGCCATGGTCAGCAGTGACTCAATCAGCCCGACCAGCGCGATGATTACCGAATACGGCAACACAATTTTCAGCGTTTCCAGGCTCAGCGGCGCTTCCGGCAGATGGAATACCGGCAGATTGCCGGCGATATCGGCTAAGTCACCGACGCGTTTCGTCTCCAGATTAAAGCCAATCGCAATCGCACTGATGGCAATCAGCGCCGCCAGCGAGCCTGGAATGACTTTAGTAAAACGCGGGAACAGCCAGACAATCAGCATTGCCAGCGCCACCAGGCCATACATCACCGGCCCCTGGTCTTTAATCATCGGCAGCTGCGCCAGCATAATCACAATCGCCAGGCCATTCACAAATCCGAAGATCGCGGGCTGCGGCACCAGGCGGATAAATTTACCCAGCCGGAATACGCCAATCGCCACCTGCAACAGCCCGGCAAGAATGGTCGCCAGCAGCACATATTCATAGCCGTGCTGCTGAATCAGGCTGATTAACACCACAATAATCGACCCGGCCGCACCGGAGATCATGCCCGGCTTACCGCCGATAAATGCCGTCACCAGCCCGAGAATAAACGCGGTATGCAGACCGATAATCGGCGATAACCCTGCCAGTAAGGAAAATGCCGTCGCTTCCGGGATCAGCGCGACAGAGACAACAGCGCCAGCCAGCACATCATTCTTGATGCCGTAGACCCTGAGGTTGCTCAGGTTAAACATAATTTTTTCACTTATTTTTTTAATAACAGCCAGTGCCGTGCGACCGCAGGATCGGGCACAGTGAGGTTGTCGTTCAGACGACAGTGGCAACGGACGTTGCGCAGACAGGGGAAAACTCAGGGTGGCGTAAGCAGAAACAGATGCATCCGCGCTGTCTCCGTTGGCGAAAAGATGGCCCTAGTATGGAAAAATTAGATCGCGATCACAAGCCTTAACCCGGCTATTGACGTGAAATCGCCGCCAACCAGGCAATAATTACGTGTATAATGCCGGAAGTTTTTTTACATCCATATTGAGGTATTTTAAAATACCTTGATTATCAAGCTATTAAGGTGATTCAAACATGGGATTCAAATGCGGTATCGTGGGCCTGCCTAATGTGGGTAAATCCACCCTGTTCAATGCGCTGACCAAAGCGGGGATTGAAGCAGCTAACTTCCCGTTCTGCACCATTGAGCCGAATACCGGCGTGGTGCCAATGCCTGATTCACGTCTCGACCAGCTGGCGGAAATCGTTAAGCCGCAGCGTATCCTGCCAACCACCATGGAATTCGTCGATATCGCCGGTCTGGTGAAAGGCGCCTCCAAAGGTGAAGGCCTGGGTAACCAGTTCCTGACCAATATCCGTGAAACCGAAGCGATTGGCCACGTGGTGCGCTGCTTCGAGAACGACAACATCATCCACGTTGCGGGCAAAGTGGACCCGGCGGAAGATATCGACGTCATCAACACCGAGCTGGCACTGTCGGATCTGGAAACCTGTGAACGAGCCTTGCAGCGCGTGCAGAAGAAAGCCAAAGGCGGCGATAAAGATGCGAAAGCTGAACAGGCTGCGCTGGAAAAATGCCTGCCGCATCTGGAAAACGCCGGTATGCTGCGCTCTCTGAAACTGGATGAAGAAGAGAAAGCAGCCATCCGTTACCTGAGCTTCCTGACGCTAAAGCCGACCATGTATATCGCCAACGTCAACGAAGATGGTTTCGAAAACAACCCTTATCTTGACCAGGTGCGTGAAATCGCTGAGAAAGAAGGCTCTGTGGTGGTGGCAGTGTGTGCCGCTGTGGAATCGGATATCGCTGAGCTGGAAGATGAAGATCGTGCCGAGTTTATGGCCGAGCTAGGTATCGAAGAGCCAGGTCTGAACCGCGTGATCCGCGCCGGTTACGCCCTGCTGAACCTGCAGACTTACTTTACCGCGGGCGTGAAAGAAGTGCGTGCCTGGACTATCCCGGTAGGCGCAACGGCACCACAGGCAGCCGGTAAAATCCATACCGATTTCGAGAAAGGCTTTATCCGTGCGCAGACCATCGCATTTGAAGACTTTATCGCTTACAAAGGCGAACAGGGTGCGAAAGAAGCCGGTAAAATGCGTTCTGAAGGGAAAGAGTACATCGTGAAAGATGGCGATGTGATGAATTTCCTGTTCAACGTCTAAAATTAAATGTTTTGTCTCATGAGATTTCATAACATCTCATGAAGCTCACAAAACCCATTAAATTCCACGCGCTTGCGTGGATTTTTTATTCCACATTGTCTCATGCGATCTCATGAAAGCGCCGTCTAAAATGAGTACATAGATGAGTACAATCTGTTTCCATTATCATTTCAGGTGAGTACAATAACGGTATAAGAAAAAGACAAGGACCCGCTATGCTAACTGATACGCAATGCCGCACTGCCAAACCGAAAGAAAAACTCTATCGGCTCAATGACTTCAATGGCCTCTACCTCGAAGTGAAACCTAATGGAAAAAAGGCATGGCGCTATCGATTTAAACTCAACGGTAAATCCAGCATGTTTGCGCTAGGTGAGTACCCGACGGTCAAACTTGCCGAAGCTCGCGAGAAATGCGAGCAAGCGCGTAAACAAGTCGCAGATGGAGTTAGCCCGACACAGGCTCGTCAGTTAGATAAGATCCGCAAGGTCAATGACGCATCTAACACCTTTGAGCTGATCGCCAAAGAATGGTTGCAGATGAAAGACTGGGCCGAAATCACCAAAACGCGCCGACTGGATATGCTTGAACGTGTGGTTTTCCCCGCAATCGGTAAGCTCCCTGTCAGAGAGATCACCCCACACCACATTCTAAAAATTCTTCAGGAAACGGCTAAGCGCGGCGCTCCGTCCGTAGCCGCTGAAGCCCGCCGGACTATTTCATCGATTTTCGAGCTGGCGGTAGCGACACTCAGAGCAGATAGCGATCCTGTCTGGCCTGTACGCAAGGCACTTCCGGCGAATAAGACACAGCACAAACAGGCATTGAACCCACAGCAAATAGGGAAGCTATTAAGCTGTTTTGATAACAGTCGCGGCTCATATCAGGTTAACTATTGCATGTGGCTAATGTGGTGGACGTTGGCACGGCCAGCCGAAGTCACCGAAGCTGAATGGGCAGAATTCGATCTCGATAATGCACTATGGACCATTCCGGCGACGCGCATGAAGGCTCGCAGGGAACATGTTATTCCCCTCCCCTCCCAGTCCGTCAAAATGCTCAGAACGCTACAGGGATTAACCGGGCATCGACACCACCTCTTTCCTGGCCGTGATGACCCGCGTGGCCCGATGACATCACACTCGCTGCGTCAGCTACTTAAAAGCCTCGGCTGGAGTGGAACTTACAGCCCACATGCAACCCGAACCACAGGCAGCACACGGTTAAACGAGATGGGCTATCGACCTGATGCTATCGAAGCTCAGCTTGCGCACGCTGATACCAACAACGTTCGCCGCACGTACAACCATGCGACGTATCTTGATGAGCGCAAAGTGATGATGCAGGAATGGGCTGATAAGCTTGATGGATGGGTAAGCTACACCCGTGGCAGTGTGGATATTTCGTAAACTATGATGCATTGGTGTGTTAACATTGATTAATAATAATTATTTTATGCTGAATAATAAAAACCACATTTTGACCTATACTTTAGTAACCATCTGATTTTACGATTATTGTTTGCTGAACTCACCCGCCGTTATAATCCCTCTTTTTTCCATCCCTCCAATAACACAGGGCACCCCCATGAGCCGATACCATGTATCCAGCAGTGAAGGCCAGTAAGAGAAAGCCTCTTGCGAGCAGGTTTTAGCTAATAAACTGGGTATCGCTGTTTCCGATGAGATGGATGAAGCTGAAGTTGTCCTGTTAGAACAACTTTACCAGTTAGTTTTTGAAGAACAGTTCCCGGAAGGACAGCTCAGCGTAGCCATCCTAAAAAGCTGGCACCGCCGGTGGTTAGGTAACATTTACGAGTGGGCCGGACAAGAAAGAGCGGTCAATATCAGCAAGGGCGGCTTTATGTTTGCCCCTTCGGTAATGATGTCAACTTGCTGATTTAGTGTATGGTGGTACTTTTGAGGTGTTAACGTGGCTTGCATTTCCATCAGCTGCCCTTCCTGCTCCGCTACTGAAGGTGTGGTGCGTAACGGCAAAAGCACTGCCGGACATCAGCGCTATTTCGTCTCTCACTGCCGTAAAACATGGCAATTGCAGTTCACTTACACCGCCTCTCAGCCCGGTATACACCAGAAAATCATTCATATGGCCATGAATGGCGTGGGATGCCGGGCAACAGCCCGCATTATGGGCGTTGGCCTCAACACGGTTTTACGACACTTAAAAAACTCAGGCTGCAGTCAGTAACCTCGCGCATACAACAGGGCAGTGACATCATTGTCTGCGCTGAAATGGACGAACAACGGGGCTACATCGGGCTAAATCTCGCCAGCGCTGGCTGTTTTACGCATATGACAGGATACGCAGGACAGTTGTGGCGCATGTCTTCGGTGAACGCACCATGGCCACGCTGGAGCGTCTTCTGAGCCTGCTGTCGGCCTTTGATGTGGTGATATGGATGACCGACGGCTGGCCGCTGTATGAATCATGCCTGAAGGGAAAGCTGCACGTTATCAGTAAGCGGTATACGCAGCGAATTGAGCGGTATAACCTAAATCTGAGGCAGCATCTGGAAAGGCTGGGACGGAAATCACTGTCGTTCTTAAAATCGGTGGAGCTGCATGACAAAGTCATCGGGCATTATCTGAACATAAAACACTATCAGTATGTTGGAATCATTACCCCCTGTTTCATATTGCCTTGCCCCCATTGCATTCCAACTTCTGAGGCTTTAACTGTGACCGTTGCGTAAACGTCACATTTAGACCGTATACTGGTACAGGTAACGCTGCCAGCTCTCCAGCACCGGCCGTGTGACCTCCGCCGCGTAGTGGATGCCGCGCTCTGCCGCCCACAGGATAAAGCGGTAGCTGTGGTGCGTCTGCACTTTCAGCGTGGTTACCGTCACCGCCGCCGAAGCCCGCTCCGCCTCCGCCACCTTCAGCCGTTCATCCTGCTGCTGCTCCAGCGCCAGCAGCACCCGGCCCGCCTCGCGCTTTATCACTGCCATATCACACGCCAGCTCGTTTGCCGCCGTGGATACGTAAGCCTGCCGCTGGTTCACGTGGTACATGTCCAGCTGGTCGGTGTGGAACGCGCCGGTCGATTCGTCCAGCACCCGCACGTTCACCTTCATCACCTCGGTAAGCAGGTTCTTCTGCCAGCCCCGCACCCGCCACACGCGCGGCCCGGAACGTAACAGCAGCTCCCCGGAGGACGTCACTTCACAGGCGATGGCGGCGGTTTCAGCAGGCTGATGCGCGGGCGGTGAGACCGGGAAGGCGGCTGAAGAAGAAGATGTTTCACTGCGGGCTGAGCCGGTTTCTGAAGCGGCTCCGGCGTCGCTGCCGGACACGGCAGGAACCGGCCCGGACATCCGCACCGCCTGCTCCAGCGCCAGAGCTAATGCACCCTCAGCGTTAACGCTTTTCACTGCATAAGCATTCGCATCCAGGCCCGCCGGGAACCGCACCCGCCAGGCATCGATCCCGGCTCCGCCAAGCCGTTCCGCGACGGCTTCCGCGCCCCGCTCCCCGGCTTCGTCCCGGTCGAAGGCGATCAGCACCCGCCTCACCCCGTGATACTGAAGCGCCGCCAGATGACCCGGCGTGAAGCCGTTCACTCCGAACGCCGCGATCACGTTGCGGAACCCGGCGCACCAGAAGGTCATGGCGTCGATCAGCGCTTCACACAGGATGATTTCAGAGTCGGCGGCCAGCGCGGCTTCGTTCCAGATCCCCGTCAGCGGCGACGGCAGATACAGGTGTTTTGCCGAGCTTTTTTAAGCTGATGATCCGCCATCGCCCGCCGTCCGTAGAGCTGCAGCACCCGGCCACGCGAGGCCGGATCGTGACTCTCTGACCAGCCCGTCACCGGCACCATCAGGCAGCCCCGGAAGTGATCCTGTCGGGTCTGCTCACGCAGCACGCCCAGCGCCGCCAGACGTTCACGCAGCCGCTTACCCTCTTTGCTCGATGTGGACGGCAGCAGACCCGCATCGCCGCTGATGCCGTGTGCGCCCGCGAACCCCAGCCTGAAGTGACCGACCAGCTCAGGATGATTCAGGCCGCGCTTTTCCAGCTAGGCCAGCGCATCCGGCGACTGAAGGAGATTATGGTGATACCAGTCAGTGACCTGGTACAGCAGCGCCTGCCCGTCGTCGTCCAGATCGGTGAGCGTCTGCCGGACGAGCGGCAAAGAAGAGGCGGCTGAAGGAGAAGCAGAGGAAGGCAGCGAAGAGGAAGATCCGGCCAGATCGCGCAGCCGGATCAACGTCTGCGCATACGTCAGGTTTTCGGTGTATTGCAGCCAGTCCAGCACCGTCCGCCCGCGTTGCAGCCGAAGCAGTGATACAGGTTTTTAGCCGGGGAGATCACACAGGACGGCGACTTTTCCGCGTGGAACGGGCAGAGAACAGCGAAGTCATGTCCCTGCTAACCGTTAAAGTAAAAATCCCGGCGCAATGGCCGGGATTTGTCATTTAAAAACCACTAAGTACAACTTCACCATAATCAAACGATCTTAATAATTGATTGTGATCCTCAAAGAGGCATAACTTGTACTTATTTATCAATAAATTACATCCTTCATCAATAACTTCTGGATTACCAGTAAAACACAGGAGCAGCTCTTCATTAAGGAAGGTGCGATTAATTCGATGGGGGCGGATTCAAGTTCGAAGTGCAACGCTAAGCCGCCTGTCTTAACTCTGCAAAGACCACTGAAGGCTGCCGGA
>NZ_CBFFRK010000135.1:0-12482 GCF_965644245.1 Erwinia sp. V71 | reverse complement strand
ATTCAGGCAACCGTCTGTGGTGTTTGCAGAGCTAAGATTGGCGGCTTAGCGTTGCACTTCGGAGTTGAATCCGCCGAGCAGTGAACCCTGTTTTAAACAACCGTAAAAAGGCAATGGTGTGATTTTGGTCACAAAGTAAACTGCAGTCTATGACCTGCTCCACAAAATTTAATTTTCATTGTTACTTAAAATGAAAATATTAGTCTAAATTCAGCTCCGGAGAAGGTGAATTGTTAACATTGATAACAATACCTTGACTGTCCCTACTAACCAGGTACCGGAGAAACAGCCATCATGGCAAAAGAACAATATCTCACGCCGAACAGCGCGTCAGGGCCGAACAGTAACACCAGGACCGAACCCTTCGTTAAAGTTATCGCCGCTATCGCCACCCTCGGCGGTTTGCTGTTCGGTTATGACACCGGCGTTATTTCAGGCGCGCTGCTGTTTATGGGCGCAGAGTTACATCTTACCCCCTTCACTACCGGGCTGGTCACCAGCTCACTGTTGTTTGGCGCGGCTTTTGGCGCGCTGCTGTCGGGCCATTTCGCTGCCGCAGCCGGACGTAAAAAAATCATTGTTATCCTCGCCGTGCTGTTTGCGGTGGGTGCAATCGGCACGGCGCTGGCGCCGGATGTGAACTGGATGATTTTCTTCCGTCTGGTATTAGGCGTGGCAGTGGGTGGTGCATCCGCGACCGTACCGGTGTATATCGCTGAGATCGCCCCGGCAAATAAACGCGGCCAGCTGGTGACGCTGCAGGAACTGATGATCGTTTCCGGTCAGATGCTGGCCTACATCTCCAATGCCGGATTCCATGCCGTGTGGGGTGGGGAAGAGACCTGGCGCTGGATGCTGGCGGTGGCGACCATTCCGGCGGTAGCGCTGTGGTTTGGCATGATGTTTATGCCGGATACCCCACGCTGGTACGCGATGAAAGGGCGGCTGGCCGAGGCACGCCGCGTGCTGGAACGCACCCGGGCAAAAGATGATGTCGAGTGGGAACTGACCGAGATTGAAGAGACACTGGCAGAACAGCGTGATCAGGGCAAACCGCGCCTGCGCGAGTTAGCCACGCCGTGGTTGTTTAAACTGTTCCTGATTGGGATTGGTGTGGCGGTGATCCAGCAGCTGACCGGCGTCAACACCATTATGTATTACGCGCCGACCATGCTGACTGCGGTAGGCATGACCAATGACGCTGCGTTGTTCGCCACCATTGCCAATGGGGTGATCTCGGTACTGATGACCTTTGTCGGTATCTGGCTGCTGGGCAAAATTGGCCGCCGCACCATGGTGAAGATTGGTCAGTTTGGTTGTACCGCCTGCCTGTTCTTTATTGGCGCGATCAGCTATCTGATGCCGGAAACGGTGAACGGCCAGCCGGATGTGTTGCGCGGTTATATGGTGCTGCTCGGCATGCTGATGTTCCTCAGCTTCCAGCAGGGGGCGCTGTCGCCTGTCACCTGGCTGCTGTTGTCGGAAATCTTCCCGACTCGCATGCGCGGTATCTTTATGGGTGGTGCGGTATTCGCGATGTGGATTGCTAACTTCTGTATTTCACTGGCCTTCCCGCTGCTGCTGGCCAGTGTTGGCTTATCTGGCGCGTTCTTTATCTTCGGCGCGATTGGCATTTTCGGCGCCATCTTTGTGGTGAAATGCATTCCGGAAACGCGCAACCGCAGTCTGGAGCAGATCGAACACTATCTGCATGACTGGTTAAGCCCGGATGTGGTAACCAAACCGATGCCTGTGCCAGTGAAGCAGAAAGCGTAAAGCATCACTCCCCCGTTAAAGCCCGCCCTGGCGGGCTTTGTTGCTTTCTGGCGCTATCCGGGCGTGATGGTATCCGTTGTCATGCTTTTTATGGCATAATGCGCGCCGAATCACATTCTGAACCTCCAACCGAAAGGCTATCCTGTGCTAGTTTCCAGCAACGTCACCATGCAGTTTGGCAGTAAGCCGCTGTTTGAAAATATCTCTGTCAAATTCGGCGGCGGCAACCGCTATGGTCTGATTGGCGCTAACGGCAGCGGCAAGTCAACCTTTATGAAAATCCTCGGCGGCGACCTCGTGCCGACTGGCGGTAACGTCTCGCTTGACCCGAACGAACGTATCGGTAAGCTGCGCCAGGATCAGTTCGCTTTCGAACAGTTTACCGTGCTTGATACGGTGATCATGGGTCATGGCGAACTGTGGGAAGTGAAGCAGGAACGCGATCGTATTTACGCGCTGCCGGAAATGAGCGAAGAAGATGGCTATAAAGTCGCCGATCTGGAAGTGAAATACGGCGAAATGGACGGTTACACCGCCGAAGCGCGTGCCGGTGAACTGCTGCTGGGCGTGGGTATCCCGCTGGAACAGCATTACGGCCCGATGAGCGAAGTGGCGCTAGGCTGGAAGCTGCGTGTGCTGCTGGCGCAGGCGCTGTTCTCGAATCCGGAAATCCTGCTGCTCGACGAACCGACCAACAACCTGGATATCGATACCATTCGCTGGCTGGAGCAGGTGCTCAACGAACGTGACAGCACCATGATCATTATTTCGCACGACCGTCACTTCCTCAATATGGTGTGCACGCACATGGCGGATCTCGACTACGGCGAGCTGCGTGTGTATCCGGGCAACTACGACGAGTATATGACGGCGGCGACGCAGGCACGTGAACGTCTGCTGGCGGATAACGCCAAGAAGAAAGCACAGATTAACGAACTGCAGTCGTTTGTCAGCCGCTTCAGTGCGAACGCCTCGAAATCCCGTCAGGCGACATCTCGTGCTAAACAGATCGATAAGATCAAGCTGGAAGAGGTGAAAGCCTCCAGCCGTCAGAACCCATTCATCCGTTTCGAGCAGGATAAGAAACTGTTCCGTAATGCTCTGGAAATTGAGGCGCTGACTAAAGGGTTCGATAACGGCCCGCTGTTTAGCAAACTCAATCTGCTGCTGGAAGTTGGCGAGAAAGTGGCGGTCATCGGTGCCAACGGTATCGGTAAAACCACACTGCTGAAAACGCTGGTCGGCGATGCGCAACCGGATAACGGTACGGTGAAGTGGTCAGAAAATGCCAGCATTGGCTATTACGCCCAGGATCATGCGGCTGATTTTGATAACGATCTTTCGGTCTTCGACTGGATGAGCCAGTGGAAGCAGGCCGGTGATGATGAGCAGGTGGTGCGTGGCTATCTGGGTCGTCTGCTGTTCAGCCAGGACGATATCAAAAAGCCTGCCAAAGTGCTGTCCGGTGGTGAGAAGGGTCGCATGCTGTTCGGTAAGCTGATGATGCAGCGCCCGAATATTCTGATTATGGATGAACCGACCAACCACCTGGATATGGAGTCCATCGAAGCGCTGAACATGGCGCTGGAGATGTACGAAGGCACGCTGATTTTCGTTTCTCACGACCGTGAATTCGTCAGCTCGCTGGCGACCCGCGTACTGGAGATTACCCCGAACAAGGTGATCGACTTTACCGGCAACTACGAAGATTACCTGCGCAGTAAAGGTATTGACGGTTAATAAAAAAGGAGGCGCTGGCGCCTCCTTTTTTTATCCCTGCGTTTTCCCGCATACCTCACACGCCGGATCGCGCATCAGTTTCATCTGGCGGAACTCCAGTGTCATCGCATCGTACAGCAACAGTTTTCCCGCCACGCGGCTGCCGTAATCAGTCAGCAGACGAATCGCTTCCATCGCCTGTAACGCACCAATCACGCCCACCAGCGGCGCCATCACACCCGCTTCGACACAACTCAGGGCATTCTCGCCGAACAGGCGGCTGACACAGCGATAGCAGGGTTCATCCTGCTGCCAGCTGAAAACGCTGACTTGCCCTTCCATCCGAATTGCCGCGCCGGACACCAGCGGCACTCTGGCGGCGAAGCAGAGGCGGTTCAGCTGCTCGCGGGTTGCCACGTTATCACTGCAGTCCAGCACCACATCACTGGCGGCGATCTGCTGGCTCAGCGCAACGTCATCGAGCTGCGCATTGACGGCATTGACAGTAATCAGCGGGTTAATCTCGCTCAAACGCTGGCGTGCCGATTCCACTTTTGCCATGCCAACCTGCGCATCGGTATGCAGAATCTGCCGTTGCAGATTAGAACGCGAGACGGTATCGAAATCGAGCAGGGTCAGCGTGCCGACACCTGCCGAAGCCAGATACTGCGCCGCCGCGCAGCCCAGACCGCCAAGCCCGAGGAGCAGCACGCGCGCGCCTTTCAGTTTCTCCTGCCCCTCAAAATCGAAGCCGCGCAACACAATCTGGCGGTTATAGCGCAGGGTTTCCTCGTCTGTCAGCCCGACCGTCATGTCAGCCTCCCAGCAGGGCGTTGAACGGTTCGATCTCGACCCATTCGCCCGGCTGTACCGTGCCACGCTCACGTTCCAGCACAATAAAGCAGTTTGCCTGGCTGAAGGAGCTGAAGACGTGGGAACCCTGGTGGCCGGTGGAAATCACCTGCAAATCGCCGTCGGCGTTGCGGCTGAATATGCCACGCTGGAAATCCAGCCGGCCGGGCGATTTCTTCAGCACGCCGCTGGCGCGGGCACGCATGCGTGGCGGCAGGGCATCAGCCTGCTGACCGGTCAGGCGCGCCAGCAGCGGCTGCACCAGCTGATAGAAAGTGACGGCAGCGGAAACCGGATTGCCCGGCAGGCCGCAGAACCAGCTGTTCGCCAGCCGGCCAAAGGCGAATGGCTTGCCCGGTTTCATCGCCAGCTTCCAGAAACCAATCTCGCCCAGCTCTTCCAGCATCTGCTTAGTGTAGTCGGCTTCACCGACCGATACACCACCGCTGCTGATCACCACATCAGCCTGCGCATCGGCCTGTAAAAAGGCGGCGCGTAGCGCTTCTGGCTGATCTTTGATAATGCCAAGGTCGATCACCTCGCAGCCGAGCGTTTCCAGCATCAGCCGCACCGCAAAACGGTTAGTATCGTAAATCTGACCCGCGGCCAGCGGCTCGCCGACAGGCTGCAGTTCGTCGCCAGTCGAGAACACTGCCACGCGCAGTTTTCGCAGTACCCGAATCTGACGGATACCAAGTGAGGCCAGCAGCGGCAGTTCCGCCGCGCCCAGTTTGACGCCTGCCGCCAGTACGCTGGCACCCTGGCGGATATCTTCACCCGCGAGGCGAATATTTTGTCCTGCTGTGACATCCGCGAGAATGCGCACGCCATCTTCGAGGCTTTCAGTCTGCTCCTGCATCACCACCGCGGCAGCACCTGCCGGGATCGGTGCGCCGGTCATAATGCGGATACAGCTGCCAGCTGGCCACTCACCCGTAAACGGCGCACCGGCAAAGGCTTTTCCGGCAACGCTCAGTGGCTGCTTATTGGCGAAATCCTCCGTGCGCAATGCGTAGCCGTCCATTGCCGAGTTGGCGAAGGGCGGCACATCCAGCGGTGAGACCACGGCTTCAGCGGTGATACGTCCGGCAGCGGCGGTAATCGCCACCGCTTCGCTGTCTGCCAGCGGAGTAATTTGCGCCAGCATTTTTGCGCGGGCGTCTTCAAGGGAGATTAATCCCGCAGTAAACAGTTCCATTCTCTCTCCACAGCGAGCCGGTTGACGGGCTCGTGATGACTGATATGGCGCTTATTATGGCGCGAAATGGCGGGGGGATCATCCCATCAACGCCGCCAGTATAGCGGGTATAACAGTTTGTTATTATCAGCGTGCGAACAATTGCTTTACATTGCTCAGTTGGCTACCTATATTGAAAAGTTGCCGAAATTTTAAAAAACCTTACCTAACTCAGTGTTTTTCATGCTGATTTAACATCCAGGGCTACAAAATTATGAGCAGAGCAGTAATCGCCATTCATGGCGGTGCCGGTGCGATTTCCCGTGCCGCGATGAGTGTCGAAAAAGAACAAGAGTATCGCCGCGCCTTAGCGGAGATTGTTGCCAGCGGGCAGGCCATTCTGGCTGCGGGCGGCAGTGCGCTCGACGCTGTCACCGAAGCGGTGCGCCTGCTGGAAGAGTGCCCGCTGTTTAATGCCGGTAAAGGCTCGGTGTTTACTCACCAGGGCACCCACGAACTGGATGCCAGTGTGATGGACGGCCGGACACTGGACGTTGGCGCGGTGGCCGGTGTGTCGCACCTGCGTAATCCGGTGCTGGCGGCGCGCGCGGTGCTGGAACACAGCCCGCATGTGCTGTTTATTGGTGAGGGAGCAGAAGACTTTGCCGCGCAGCATCAGCTGGAAACCGTCGAACCTGATTTCTTCTCTACCCCGGCGCGCTGGGAACAGCTGCAGCGGGCGTTAGTCAGTCAGCAAACGCTGCTCGATCATGATGGCGCAGCGCAGGACACCAGCGGCGACCCGCTGGACAACGACCGTAAATTTGGCACCGTGGGTGCTGTAGCCTGCGACCTGCACGGCAATCTGGCCGCGGCCACCTCAACCGGTGGCATGACCAATAAGCAGGCGGGGCGCGTCGGCGATTCCCCGCTGGCAGGAGCCGGTTGCTATGCTAATAATGCCACGGTGGCGGTGTCCTGTACCGGCACCGGGGAAGTGTTTATCCGTACCCTGGCGGCCTACGATACCTCGGCGCTGATGGAGTATGCGGGACTGACATTACAGCAGGCCAGCGATCGCGTGGTGATGGAAAAAATCCCACAGCTCGGCGGCAGTGGTGGTCTGGTGGCGGTGGATCGCGAAGGTAATGTCGCGCTGCCGTTTAATAGCGAAGGAATGTATCGCGGCTATGGTTACCTCGGGGAAGACCCGGTGGTGGGGATCTATCGCGAAGCGTAAGGAGAGGGGATGTCCGAATCGACAGCAGCGGAACAGCTGTCCGCAGAGCAGGTGCTTGCGGTACGTAATCTTGGCGTCAGCTTTCGTCACCAGGGCGTTAATGCGCCGGCGGTGCGTCAGCTGTCGCTGAGCGTTGACCGTGGTGAAACGCTGGCGATTGTCGGTGAATCGGGTTCCGGAAAATCGGTCACTTCACTGGCGCTGATGCGCCTGATTGAGCAGGGCGGCGGCACCCTCGACAGCGGTGAAATCTGGCTGCGTCGCCGCAATGGTGAGGTGCTGGATCTGGCGCAGGCGCGCCAGTCACAGATGCGCCGTATTCGCGGCGCGGACATGGCGATGATTTTCCAGGAACCGATGACGTCGCTCAACCCGGTTTTTCCGGTGGGCGAGCAGATTGCCGAATCGCTGCGTCTGCATCAGGGACTGAGTCACCGCCAGGCGCTGATCGAAGCGCAGCGGATGCTGGATCTGGTGCGTATTCCCGAAGCGAAAAATGTGCTGACGCGTTTCCCGCATCAGCTGTCCGGCGGCATGCGCCAGCGGGTGATGATCGCGATGGCGCTCTCCTGCAAACCGGCGCTGCTGATTGCCGATGAGCCGACGACGGCGCTGGATGTCACCATTCAGGCGCAAATCCTGCAACTGATCCGTGTACTGCAGAAAGAGATGCAGATGGCGGTGATCTTTATTACCCACGATATGGGCGTGGTGGCGGAGATGGCCGACCGGGTACAGGTAATGTATCGCGGTGAAACCATTGAAACCGCGCCGGTCAGCGATATTTTCCGTCAGCCACAGCAGCCGTATACCCAGGCGCTGCTGGCGGCAGTGCCAACTCTGGGCGCGATGCGCGGCCAGCCATTTCCCACCCGCTTCCCGTTGCCCGATGATGACGCAAACAGCACAACATTAGCGCAGGATACGGTGGTGGCAGATGAAGCGCCGATATTACAGGTGCGCGATCTGGTCGCCCGTTTTGCCATGCGCAGCGGCATTTTTAATCGTGTGCAGCGTCAGGTGCACGCGGTGGAGAAGGTCAGCTTTGACCTGCGCCGTGGTGAGACGCTGGCGCTGGTCGGCGAATCCGGCTGTGGTAAATCGACCACTGGCCGTGCGCTGTTACGGCTGGTGGAGAGCCAGGGCGGCGCGATTACCTTTAACGGTCAGCGCATCGATCAGTTAGCGGGGCATCAGCTGGCGCATCTGCGGCGCGACATCCAGTTTATTTTCCAGGACCCTTATGCCTCGCTCGATCCGCGCCTGACGGTAGGCTTTTCCATTATGGAACCGCTGCTGGTGCATGGTGTGATGAAGGGGGCAGAAGCGGAAGCGCGCGTGGCGTGGCTGCTGGAGAAAGTCGGGTTGCTGCCGGAACATGCGCAGCGTTATCCGCATGAGTTTTCCGGCGGCCAGCGTCAGCGCATCTGCATTGCCCGCGCGCTGGCGCTCAACCCGAAAGTGGTGATTGCCGATGAGTCGGTGTCGGCGCTGGATGTGTCGATTCGCGCGCAGATTATCAATCTGCTGCTCGATTTACAGCGCGAATTCGGCATCGCGTTTCTGTTTATTTCGCACGATATGGCGGTGGTGGAACGCATCAGCCATCGTGTGGCTGTGATGTATCTGGGGCAGATTGTCGAAATTGGCCCGCGTGAGGCGGTCTTTGAGCGCCCGCAGCACCCGTATACCCGCAAGCTGATGTCCGCGGTGCCGGTGGCCGATCCTGGCCATCGCCGCCGCGAGCGTGCGCTGCTGGTGGATGAAATGCCCAGCCCGATTCGTGAGCTGGGCGATGAACCGGTCGTCGCACCACTGGTTGAGGTCGGCGCCGGACACTATGTTGCACGGCATGCCATCAGCGGTGCCTGACGTGATTGCGATGCCCTGAATCGTGCTGAACGATGACGGGCAGATACCCTATCAGGGGATGACAGGAGAAAAAGCAAGATGACGATTCCACATACACGTAAGTGGCTGGTAACCGCCGGATTGGTCGCGGGTTTCGCCGCGCTTCCTGCCTGGGCGGCAAAAGATGCGGTGATTGCTGTAGCCTCGAATTTCACCACCCTCGACCCCTACGATGCTAACGACACGCTGTCGCAGACCGTGGCGAAGTCCTTTTATCAGGGACTGCTGGGTTTTGATAAGGATATGAAGCTGATTAATGTGCTGGCGGAAAGCTACACGGTCAGCGCGGATGGCTTAATTTACACCGTTAAGCTGCGTCCGGGGGTGAAATTCCAGGATGGCAGCGACTTCAATGCTGAGGCGGTGAAGGTGAATTTCGACCGTGCCAGTAACCCTGACAGCCATCTGAAACGCTATAACCTGTTTAAAAATATCGCCAGCACGGAAGCGGTCGATGCGACGACGGTGAAGATCACTCTGAAGCAGCCTTTTTCGGCGTTTATTAATATCCTGGCGCATCCGGCTGCGGCGATGATCTCGCCAGCGGCGCTGAAAAAATATGGCAAAGATATCGGTTTTCACCCGGTGGGAACCGGCCCGTATGCGTTCGATACCTGGAACCAGACCGACTTTGTGAAGGTGAAAAAGTGGGGTGGTTACTGGAAACAGGGCTATCCAAAACTCGACAGCATCACCTGGCGTCCGGTAGTGGACAACAACACCCGCGCGGCGATGATGCAGACTGGCGAAGCCAACTTCGCGTTCCCGATCCCGTTTGAGCAGGCGCAGCTGCTGGAGAAGAACAGCAAGCTGGATCTGGTTACCTCGCCATCGATTATGCAGCGCTATATCAGCTTTAACGTGACGCAGAAGCCGTTCGATAATCCGAAGGTACGTGAAGCGATTAACTATGCGATTAACCGTCAGGCGCTGGCAAAAGTGGCGTTCAGCGGTTATGCCACGCCAGCGACCGGCATTGTGCCGCCAGCTATCGACTTCGCCCAGACTTATCCGGCTATCCCTTACGATCCGGCAAAAGCGCGTGAGCTGCTGAAAGAAGCGGGCTACCCGAACGGTTTCACCACCACACTGTGGTCATCCCATAATCACAGCACCGCACAGAAAGTGTTGCAGTTTACCCAGCAGCAGCTGGCGCAGGTGGGGATTAAGGTAACGGTCACCGCGATGGATGCTGGCCAGCGTGCGGCGGAAGTGGAAGGCAAAGGCCAGAAAGAGAGCGGTGTGCGTATGTTCTACACCGGCTGGTCGGCATCAACCGGCGAAGCAGACTGGGCGCTGACGCCGCTGTTTGCCACCGGCTCCTGGCCGCCAGCGATCTTTAACACTGCGTTTTACAGCAATCCGCAGGTGGATAAAGATCTGGCCGATGCGCTGAAAACCACGGACCGGGCGGAGAAAGCGCGCTTGTATAAAGATGCCCAGGACCGTATCTGGAATGAACATCCATGGGCACCGCTGGTGGTGGAGAAACTGGTTTCTGCTAATAGTAAATCCCTGACCGGTTTCTATATGATGCCGGATACGTCATTTAACTTTGATGACGCGGATCTGAAGTAACGGCGGTCGCGCCAGCGCAGGAGCGGCTGGCGCGGCAACGCACAGGATAAGGCATGCTGAATTACTTTATTAAACGCTTACTGGGCCTGATCCCGACACTGCTGATTGTGGCGGTGCTGGTGTTTTTGTTTGTTCATTTGCTGCCCGGCGACCCGGCGCGGTTGATCGCCGGACGCGATGCCGACGCGGAAGTGGTGGCGCTGGTGCGTCAGCAACTGGGGCTGGATCTGCCGCTGCCGCAGCAGTTCTGGAACTATATGCTGAATGTGTTACAGGGCGATTTTGGCTATTCGATGGTTTCGAAGCGTCCGGTCGCGGAAGAGATCGCCGCCCGTTTTCTGCCAACACTGTGGCTGACGCTGTGCAGCATGGTGTGGTCAGTGATTTTTGGGATGGCGATTGGCGTGGTGTCGGCGGTATGGCGTAACCGCTGGCCGGACCGGCTGGGGATGACGCTGGCGGTGTCCGGTATCTCATTTCCGGCGTTTGCGCTTGGCATGCTGCTGATTCAGGTCTTTTCCGTGGAACTGGGCTGGCTGCCGACCGTCGGCGCGGACAGCTGGAGGCACTATATCCTGCCATCCATCACGCTGGGTGCTGCGGTGGCGGCGGTCATGGCACGCTTTACCCGCGCCTCTTTTGTTGAGGTGATGCAGGAAGATTATATGCGTACCGCGCGCGCCAAAGGGGTGCGCGAAACACTGGTGGTGATCAAGCACGGGTTGCGCAATGCGATGATCCCGGTCGTGACCATGATGGGCCTGCAGTTTGGCTTTCTGCTCGGCGGCTCGATCGTGGTCGAGGTGGTGTTTAACTGGCCGGGCATGGGGCGTCTGCTGGTGGATGCAGTGGAAATGCGTGATTATCCGGTGATTCAGGCGGAAGTTCTGCTGTTTTCGCTGGAGTTTATTCTGATTAACCTGATGGTCGATATGCTGTATGCCGCCATCAATCCGGCGATTCGCTACAAATGATGTTTGGCTACGTGCCGGCACAGGGAACCCGGGCAGATCGGAAAGTCGTTTTCCTCTTCTGCCCGGGTTCCCTGTGTTACGTGTGTCAGCTGTTTGAATAAGGACAAGCAATGAAAAACTGGCGACGTGAGGCGGCACTCAAAGTGATGCCCACGATACAGGCAAATCAGGTACGGACGCCATGGCGTGAGTTCTGGCGTAAGTTCCGTCGTCAGCATGTGGCGCTGATTGCCGGGCTGTTTGTCCTGCTGTTGGTGGTGGTGGCGTTTCTGGCACCGTGGATTGCGCCGTTCGATGCGGAAAACTATTTCGATTATGACCGGCTGAATGAAGGCCCTTCCGCGCTGCACTGGCTGGGAGTGGATTCGCTGGGACGCGATATTTTCAGCCGCGTGCTGCTGGGTGCACGCTTGTCGCTGGTGGCCGGATTGTTCTCGGTGGCGATCGGCGCGGCGATTGGCACTGTGCTGGGGCTGCTGGCCGGATATTATGAAGGCTGGTGGGATCGGCTGATTATGCGTCTTTGTGATGTGCTGTTCGCTTTTCCCGGCATTCTGCTGGCGATTGCCGTGGTGGCGATTATGGGCAGCGGCATGTCGAATGTGATTATTGCGGTGGCGATCTTCAGTATTCCCGCCTTTGCCCGCCTGGTGCGCGGTAACACGCTGGTACTTAAGCATCAGACTTATATTGAATCGGCGCGCAGTATTGGCGCGTCGGATATGACCATTATCTGGCGTCATATTTTGCCGGGGACGGTGTCGTCGATTGTGGTCTATTTCACCATGCGTATTGGCACATCGATCATTTCCGCCGCCAGTCTGTCGTTTCTGGGACTGGGCGCGCAGCCGCCGACACCGGAGTGGGGCGCGATGCTGAATGAAGCGCGGGCAGATATGGTGATGGCACCACATGTGGCGATTTTCCCCAGTCTGGCGATTTTCCTGACCGTGCTGGCCTTTAATCTGCTGGGTGATGGTCTGCGCGATGCGCTGGACCCGAAACTAAAAAGTTAACTCAGGCGGGCTCCCTCCCCCATAGAATGGGGGAGGGATGGGGTGGGGGAACAGGCGGCACTGAAGCTGGCATTTCCCCCATCCCGACCTTCCCCCGCCGCGCGGGGGAAGGTGCGTCCAAACCAGGCTGCATATTTAATGTCTGCCTGTATGGCGCAGTCGGTTAAGGAAGGTGCGATTTAATCGTCAATTATGAGAACATAACCCTTTCTTTGACATAGACTTTTCACGATGCCCGC
>NZ_CBFFRK010000134.1:0-12544 GCF_965644245.1 Erwinia sp. V71 | reverse complement strand
AGGATAGCTTATCGGTAGCTAACCGTCCCTCCATCCACATGACCAAGCGTTGCACTTATTATCTGAATTCGCGGTTTGCTATATCGCGTAATGAGCATGGTCGCATACATGGCTTTTTCATCGGCAACGTGTTCCATGTTGTCTGGCTTGATCCGAATCATCAACTCTACCCCGGGACATAGTGGTTAACACCTTTCAGAGCAGCAAAAGCCTTAATCTATCAGCATTGTCATCTTGCCGCTTCCATGCACTGTAGATGCCCTTTGTCCACGCTTTGCCCGCCTTAGTCTGTAATCCAGCCTCATTTAAGCGTTCTGCGATGATGCGGCCGTTATCAAAGCCCTCCCTGATGTGTCTGCCACAATCTTTATCACCACACGCTGAACGTAAGGCTGCGGAGGAATGCCCTTCTTACAACGTATCAGGGCCGCTGCTGCCATTTCCATACGTTCCACCAGCTCCAGTACGCGGTGATCCGGGTTGCTGATGGGCTGGCCTACCTTCTGCCTTACAGCATCAATTAGTCAGGCGGAAAGTAACAGACAGAGATTGCTCATATACGACGGTACCGGATAGGAGATTGAGGATACAATTTTTCCACCGTAAGACGGTGTAAGACACTTTGTGGCCGCTCAACATCGGCGCGAGTTTTCAGCTGTTGGCCGGGCTGTTACCCACAGCTGTGCCAGCATCGGCGGCCAGCTGACTCACGAAAGACCAGGCAAACTTGCTATTCATTTAATTGTTGAGTGATGCTAAGAAAGTCGCATCAGGTCATCATGGTAATGGTGGGCAGCAGGCGGCTTTGTTAGTCACTGCCAGTGGCTTGCAGCTGTAACCGGAATGTGGACAGGGTAACTGTCAGTGGTTCTGCTGCCGTGCTGCTGAGCGTCTGTGTTAAGGTTGAGCATAATTTTGACAGAGTATGACAGGATGGTGATTCATGGCGGCACTTACCCCGGTAGTTAAGGCATTCATCGTACAGGCGCTGGCATGCTATGACACACCGACTCAGGTAGTGGAATCTGTCCGGGAAGAGTTTGGCATCAGTATTACCCGCCAGCAGGTGGAGTCACACGACCCAACGAAGGCGAACGGCAGAAAGCTGGCCCCTAAGTGGGTGAAGTTGTTCACTTTCACCCGTGCGCAGCTACAGAAAGAACTATCAACGATCCCTATCGCCAATAAAGCTTACCGTCTACGGTCGCTGGACAGGATGGCCGTACAGGCAGAAAGCAGAAGCAACTACGCCATGACGGCCCAGCTACTTGAACAGGCAGCCAGGGAGTGTGGTGACGCCTACGTGAAGAGGAATAAAAAGTAAGCCGGTGATGTATCACTCCTGCTCAAAAAGGAAGTGTGGGGAGCACTACGAAGCTTTCGTAGTTCACTGGCCATTATGTTGAGGCGCTGGTATCCACCGGCAAGGTATTCACTCCGGTATCCAGTAAAAATGTGGTTTCTAGGCATGAGGTTTCCACGGTGGTTCCCACCAAAAAGCGGATAGAACTGGTGACGGGTGATCGGCTGGCGGATAGCCTCCGCGGCGCGATAAAGGAGCTGCAAAAGTGCCACACAAAAACATTTGGGGGTACATTTGGGGGTATGTAAGAAAATTGAATTAATAAAAAACCATAAATTACATAAATATGCGGTGTAATGTTGAATCCTGTAGGCTCCCGCATCAGCACTGAATTTCTGGTCTTCTGACGTCTTCTAAGAACTGTTGAAAGCTACACCCTTTTGGGGGCATCATTGGGGGCACGGCCCGTTCAATGGATTGCGATGCCCCCAAATGAAGCTCAACGCCCGAAAAATCGAGTCTGGTCGCCTGCACGGCTTTCGCCCGGCCCCTGATGACGCAGGCTGTTGGTCATGGTTTTAATGTTGTATTCCCGTTGTATCTGATAAAACTCAGTCAACAATAAACAACTTCGCCCCAACAGAGGTAGAAGAGCGGTGCGCCTCCGCATTATCCGCAACCTGATAACTGATGCCCGGTGTCAGCGTAAAGGTTCGTCCATCATCCAGCTCAGTATGCAATTCACCCTCGAGGCACAGCAGAATATGCCCCTTCAGACACCAGTGATCGGCCAGATAACCCGGTGAATACTCAACGATCCTGACACGGATATCGCCAAACTTCGCGGTACGCCACAAGGCATAGCCTTGCTCACCCGGGTGACGTTCTGTTTCCACTTCTTCCCAGTTGGTGATGCCAAACGGGATGTTATTAATCTGCATACTATTTTCCTTGTCAGTTCAGGCAATTATCTTCTATTTAGAGCAAATCAGCATTTTGTTGGCAATATTTTTGTCGCTCATTCGTCTACTTCAGTACGACATCATTATTGTGGAGAGACAACATGAGAGATTTCCGTGGTCACCGCCGTCATCCGGCAAAGTTTGCTCTGGTATTCCTCGCCATGGCAGTGGTTATGACGCTGCTGGTTATGTCACTGTGGAATGCACTGATCCCTGATTTATTTGGTCTGAAGAGTATCAGCTTCTGGAATGCGCTTGGGCTGCTGGTGCTGTGCCGGATACTGTTTGGTGGCATGGGTATGGGGCCGATGATGTTTAAAATGGCGCGTGATAACCGTCAGCTGCGCGACCGCTGGATGAGGATGAGTGATGATGAACGACGCGCCTTCTTTCAGATGCACCGGCGTGGGCGGGGCCGTGAGCACTGGCGTGGTGGCCGTGATACGCCGCCACAGGGAGAAGGGCAGAAACCTGCGGATAATGAGTGACCGTAATGGCTGAAAGCGACAACGACAGGTCTGCCAGCCTGCTGGATGCCCTGGCCGCCTGCCGGGCGAAAATAGCGGCGTTTATTCGTCGCCGCACGGCTGTGCGTGAAGAGGCAGACGATATTTTGCAGGAAATCACCCTGCAGTTAATAAATGTCGAGCAACCCGTGGAGAATGTCGCCGCCTGGCTGTTTCGCGCAGCGCGTAATGAGATGACGGATCGGGCACGGAAAAAGCGTGAATGGCTGTTTTCCGACGATCCTGACGGCGATGATATGGACGAGAATCTGCAGCAGGTGCTGTTCGGCGTGGCGCAAACGCCGGAAGACGCGCGGCTGAATGCACTGTTCTGGGATGAACTGGACAGTGCGCTGGCCGACCTGCCTGCGGCGCAACGCGAGGTGTTTATCAAAACCGAGCTGGAGGATTGCAGTTATAAACAGCTGGCAGCAGAAATGGATCTGCCCGTGCAGACCCTGTTATCCCGTAAGCACAAAGCGGTGCGTTATCTGCGTGCCCGGCTGGCGGCGCTGTATGATGAGATTATGCTGCCCTGAAGCGCACATTCAGTGCGCAGCGATATTATGGCGGGCTCAACGTGCCGCAGGATCATTAAACGGCCTTACCACCAGTTCTGTTATCTGTGAATCCGGTGTGCTGTCAACGATCAGCCGCACCGCACTGGCAACGGACGCCGGTGCGCTTTTATCCTGTTCGTTCTCTTCTGCTGTTAGCGGATTCATCGGGGTGGCTGTCGGGCCGGGATAGACAGTGGCGACCCGCACGCCATGCTGTCGCTCTTCATTACGCAGCGCTTCCGCCAGAGCATGCAGGGCGAATTTACTGGCGGAGTAGACCGCGTGACCTGGCAGGGGACGAGTGCCCGAACCGGAATTAATAAACACAACCTGGCCCTGATGCTGGCGCAGCAGTGGCAGCGCAAGGCGTGTCAGTTCTGCAGGGGCAAACAGATTAATGGCAAACTGTTGCTGCCAGTCATCAGGCGCGGCGTCAGCGACACGAAAACGTTTCGCGATTGCCGCGGAATGAATCAGCACATCAATACGCGGCAGGCTGGCGATAAACTCCGCCACCCGGGCATGATCGACGATATCGATACTGACGGGCGTGATTGCCGCATGGCTGACAAAAGGGGAGTCGCTGGCAGCCCGGCGGCTCAGGGTATACACATGGTGGTCACGCGCCAGGTTTTCTGCAATCGCCTGGCCGATACCGCTGTTACCACCGCTGACGATAGCAATTTTTTTTACGGCTGATGTTGCTGACATAACGCATCTCCTTGCTGGTTGTGGCTTATTTCTAAGCCATTTTTGCCAGCCAGCAAATGCGTTGTTGATATAAGCTATCCCGCAGGAGCCCTGCCGCGGGCTCCTGCTGTTAAGAACGGTTATAAATTCGCGTTCTTGTCACCTTTTCCGCTGCTCTGCGCTTTCACTGGCGCGCCCAGCGTCTGGGTAAACCAGTTCACCACCCGCTCAATCACGGGTTTCTGGAACCAGCTCAGATCGCCATGCTGGGCGCCTTCCAGCACCACGTAATCCACTTTGTCATGTCTGGCCTTTAGCGCGTTGAACAGCTGGGCGCTTTGCTGCGGTGATACCAGCGGATCGGCGCTGCCGTGCATAATCAGGAACGGCGGTTCTTTACCACTGATATGTCCCATCGGGCTGGCCGCCAGCGCTTTTTTGGGATCGCTGTCGATGGTTGCGCCAGCAAAGTTGCGAAACGCTGCGCCGTGTACCAGCAGCGCCTCAGTGACGGCCGGAGAACGGTGTACTTTCTGGATCTCTTCCGCATACCCTTCGCCGATATTCAGCAGATTGGAGATGCCATACAGTGTTGCTACTGCCTGCACGGCGGATGACTGATCGGTAAAGTCACCCTGGTCAAACTGCTTCTCATCGTTAGTGGTGCCGAGCATCTGTGCCAGCCAGCCACCAGCGGAATCACCCAGCACGCCGATACGCTGTGGGTCGATACCATATTCCTGCGCATGAGCACGTAAATAGCGCACGGCGGCTTTGCCATCGACGACCGGCGCCGGGAAGGTATTGGGCACCACGCGATATTCGGTGGCAGCGACAACAAAGCCAGCCTGTGCCAGTGCCAGACGCATTTCGATATATTTATCGTAATCCGCGGAAGTAAAACCGCCGCCAGGGAAATAGACAATCGCTGGTTTCAGGTCGCTGGTACGTGGCACCAGCAGCGACATATGCAAAGCGCGAACGGCACGGGTGCTTTTGACTTGCGCGTAGACGACATCGCTGATCAGATCGGTCTGGCCCTGTTTCACTGCTACCTGCATCACCTGCGCGCCTTCGGTGAAACCATTCAATGCCGGGGTTGCGGCAGATGCAGAAGCCATCAGTAGCGCCATCAGTAAGCCTCCCGGTAGGGTAATTAGCTGTTTTCTCATTTTTTATCGCCTGATTTATAGGGTTGTAATGGTGTCTGCCTGCAGGCTAACAGTTTCTTTTTAAAAAGAATAACGCTGGCTTTGGCGGATAATGATTTAAAAATCCGATAGGTTGCGAGGACGGAATGGATAAAACAGGGAAGGGGATGCGGGAAAAAAACAGGCCAGCATGGCTGGCCTGTTGGCTGTGTTAAGCGCGGATTACTTGCTTTCCGGCAGCGCGTAAGCAATCACGTAATCACCACGGTCTGGCGACTGACGTGCGCCGCCTGCGGAGATCAGGATGTACTGCTTACCATTCTTCGGTGAGACATAGCTCATCGGGCCACCCTGACTGCCGACTGGCAGACGGGCTTTCCACACTTCTTTACCGGTAGAAGAATCGAAGGCGCGCAGGTAGTAGTCCTGAGTACCGGCGATGAACACTAAACCACCCTGCGTTGCCAGCGTACCGCCCAGAGTTGGCATACCGATTGGCATCTTCGCGTGCATTTTAATGCCCATCGGGCCGGTATCCTGCACGGTGCCAACCGGAACCTGCCAGACGATCTGCTGGGTTTTCATATCGATGGCAGAAAGAGTACCGAATGGCGGTTTCTGACATGGAATGCCCAGTGCGGACAGGAAGCGGTTTTTGTTCACGGCATATGGCGTGCCTTTCAGCGGCACCGCGCCCATGCCGGTGTTGATCGCTTCACCGCCGTTGCTGGCTTTGGCTCCGTCGTTTTTCGTCGGAATCATCTGCACCCACAGACCCAGGCGCATATCATTGACGAAGATGTAATTGTTATTTGGATCAGTGGAGATGCTGCCCCAGTTCAGACCGCCCAGAGAACCCGGGAAGCTCAGTGACTTATCCGTATCCGGTACGGTGAACAGGCCATCGTAACGCATGGATTTAAAGTCGATACGGCACAGCAACTGGTCAAACGGTGTGGCACCCCACATATCCGCTTCGGTCAGCTTCTGGTTGCCGATCTGCGGCATACCGGTTGAGTGTGGCTGAGTCTTGGTGTACTGCTCGTTAGGGATATGTCCCTGCGGCATTGGCAGTTCTTCGACTTTGGTCAGCGGTTTACCGGTCAGACGATCCAGCACAAAGATCATGCCGGTTTTACCGCCGATCACCACGGCTGGCCTGGTGGTGCCATCTTTTTCCGGGAAGTCGATCAGGCTAGGCTGCATCGGCAAGTCGAAGTCCCACAGATCGTTATGCACGGTCTGATAAACCCACTTCTCTTTACCGGTGGTGGCATCCAGTGCCAGAACGGAGGCACCGTATTTGTGATCAAGTTCAGTACGGTTGGCACCCCACAGATCCACAGAAGAACTGCCCATCGGGATAAAGACGGTGTTCATTTTTGGATCGTAGGACATTGATGCCCAGGAGTTCGGTGTACTGCGAACATAGTTCTGACCCGGCAGCAGCTGTGCGTTCGGATCAACGTTACCTGGGTCGAACGCCCAGCGCATCTGGCCGGTGATCACATCAAAGCCACGCAGCACGCCGCCAGGCATATCAGTCTGCACGTTATCCGCTACGCGACCGCCAACCACGACAGTGGTGCCGGCAAGAGTAGGGGCAGAAGTCAGCTGATATTTGGGATCCTGCGCTTCACCCAGACCTTCTTTCAGGTCGACGATGCCTTTGTTACCGAAGCTTTCACAGAATTCACCGGTGTCGGCGTTGATAGCAATCAGACGCGCGTCAATGGTGTTCATCAGGATACGACGCTGACAGGTATCACCTGCCGGCAGAGTGACCTGCGTTACTGGCGTTGAGCCTGGGACGTCGGGTTGTGTCAGCGGTTTAGTGGCGTCAAAGTACGCCAGACCACGGCAGCGGTTCCACACCTGGGCTTTGGCGTTAATTTCGCGTTTCCAGATCTCCTTACCGCTGTCAGCTTCCACCGCAATCACGTTGTTGTTCGGTGTACACAGATACAGCGTGTTACCCACCTGCAGCGGGGTCTGCTGATCTTCAGCACCGTTACCGGTAGGGCTGACTGGCGTATCACCAGTATGGAAAGTCCAGGCCACCTGCAGATCTTTCACGTTATCGCGGGTGATCTGGTCCAGCGCGACAAAGCGGCTGCCTTCCGGTGTGTTGCCGTAGTTATCCCAGTCTTTCTGCTGTTTCGCTTTATCTACCGGCACCAGTGGCAGTTGCTGACCGCTGAACGCGACGGTTGGATGTGGCTGGAACATGCCGACGAACGCCGCCACCATACCCACCGCCAGTACAGCAGAAAGGGTATAAGAGACTTTCGCCAGCGGGGCTTTGCCTTCACGCTTGCGCAGTGCAGGCCACAGCAGGAACGACAGCAGCATAAAGCCGGTCGGCACCATCAGACGTGAAATCAGCGGCCAGAAATCCAGGCCCGCATCCATCAGCGACCAGATTAACGTACCGGCAAATACCAGAATAAACAGGACCACCGCAGAGGATTTACGGCGGAAGAACTGAACCGCCGCCAGTACCGTTACGATACCTGCGATAACGAAATACCAGCTGCCGCCGAGTGAGGCCAGCTTACCGCCGCCAATGACGAAGAACAGACCGGTAGCAAGCAGCACCAGTCCGAACAACACAGCCAGGATACTCAACCCTTTGCAGGGACGAGCGGAATTTTCTGCCATAACACAAACTCTCCTGAAAAAAATAAAACGTCCCTGCTCGCGTATTCACATCTTTCGGCCACGGGAGAACCCCATGCCTGCGGCTGGAAACAGTTTTGTAACGGCTTTCTTTAGCATTGAGGATACAGAACAAAGCCCGTTCTGCCGCGGTTATGCGGGAGGCATACCTGGTGAAATAAAGGTTCTCCTGCCCGACGGCGCCAAAATTGTACCATTTGATACATTAAAAAGTGAATATTGATAACGCAAAACTCACACGCCGATAGCATTTTTGCTACAACTAAGAGGCGTATTGTGGCTACGTGCGTGAATTGTGTTTTATTTACTCAAATAGCGTAGCAAAAAATAACCAAAGCACCTGCCGGAACGATCCCGGCCGTGTAATGAAATTATTCCTGGCGCTGTTTTCTGCTGATGCGTGATACGTCGTTCCTTCCTTGATACTGATCCTGCTAAGTGCTAAAACGTGCCCCTTCATAAAAACAACACAGGGGTAGGACGTGAAAGACGCGTCAACCGTTTCTGCTGCATCAGGGCAGGACGCTTCATCAGGTAATGGACAGGCATTACAGCGTGGTCTGAAAAACCGCCATATTCAGCTGATTGCGCTGGGCGGGGCAATTGGCACCGGGCTGTTTCTCGGCATTGGGCCGGCGATTCAGATGGCGGGCCCAGCAGTGTTACTCGGCTATGCGATTGCCGGTGTGATTGCCTTTCTGATCATGCGTCAGCTGGGCGAAATGGTGGTGGAAGAGCCGGTGTCCGGTTCCTTTGCCCATTTTGCTTATAAATACTGGGGACCGTTCGCCGGTTTCCTCTCTGGCTGGAACTACTGGGTGATGTTTGTGCTGGTCGGCATGGCCGAGCTGACGGCAGCCGGCATCTATATGCAGTATTGGTTCCCGGAAGTGCCGACCTGGATATGGGCGGCGCTGTTCTTTATTGTCATCAATGCCGCGAACATGGTGAATGTGCGCCTGTACGGTGAAATGGAGTTCTGGTTCGCGCTGATTAAAGTGCTGGCGATTATCGGCATGATTGGTTTTGGCCTGTGGCTGCTGTTCTCCGGTCACGGTGGCGAGCGTGCCAGCGTGGATAACCTGTGGCAGCATGGCGGCTTCCTTGCTACCGGCTGGCATGGACTGATCCTGGCGCTGGCGGTGATTATGTTCTCCTTTGGCGGGCTGGAGCTGATCGGGATTACTGCGGCGGAAGCCGATTCGCCTGATACCACGATTCCGAAAGCGGTCAATCAGGTGGTGTATCGTATCCTGCTGTTCTATATCGGTTCACTGGTGGTATTGCTGTCGCTCTACCCGTGGATGGAGATCAAATCCAGCAGCAGCCCGTTTGTGATGATCTTCCATGAGCTGAACAGCAATATGGTGGCCTCGGCGCTGAACTTCGTCATCCTGGTGGCTTCGCTGTCGGTGTATAACAGCGGCGTGTACTCCAACAGCCGGATGCTGTTTGGTCTGTCGCAGCAGGGCAATGCACCTGCATTCCTGACGCGTGTCAGCCGTCGCGGTGTGCCGGTGAACTCACTGCTGCTCTCTGGTGCGATTACCTCGCTGGTGGTGCTGATCAACTATCTGTTGCCGCAAAAAGCCTTTGGCTTGCTGATGGCGCTGGTGGTGGCAACGCTGTTGCTGAACTGGATTATGATCTGTCTGGCGCACCTGAAATTCCGCGCGGCCATGCGCCGTCAGGGACGCGTCACGCGCTTTAAGGCGCTGCTGTACCCGGCAGGAAACTATCTCTGTATTGCTTTCTTAATACTGATTCTGGTGCTGATGTGCACGATGGAGGAGATGCGCACCTCGGCATTACTGCTGCCGGTGTGGATTGTGTTCCTGTTTGTGGCGTTTAAGCTGCTACGTAAAGAGAAGCGCTAACTTATCTGTTTACCTGCCCGCATGCTGACAGTGTGCGGGCAGTTGATATGCTTAGTGGCCCGGAGAGCTGATTGACTGGCCGCTGATAAAGTAGTGGGAAAAGAGCTTCGACTGGAGCACATGCTCTTTGTTGAGCATCTTCATCATAATTTCCTTCGCCCCGTATTCCGCCATCTCTTTCACCGGATAGACCACGCTGTCGATGTGTGGCGCCAGATATTCCGTCAGGCCGAAGCTGTCGAAAGATATGACCGAAATATCCTTCGGCACCGACAAGCCGTGCAGTCTCAGCGCGCGCAGCCCGCCGGAGCAGGCACGTTCGCCGCAATAGACAATCGCCGTGAAATCCAGTTTGCGCTCAATCAGGGTCAGCGTCGCCTGCTCACCGAACACCTGATCATAACTACCAGCCACGCAGTAGCGTTCATCCCAGTGGGGATTTGCCGCGCGAATGGCATCGATACATCCCTTCTGGCGCTGGCTGGCACTGTGGCGGGATTCTGGTCCGGCAACCACTGCAATCTGGCGGTGACCCGCCGCAATCAGCTTATTCGTCGCCTCAAAGGCTGAGGTGTAGTGATCAAATGACACGGCATTCATATCGCTGGTGGCGGGTGCATCAAGCAGGATGACCGGTTTGCTGCCAGTGAAAGCCTGTATCGCCGTAGCCGATAAATGGCGTGAGTAGAGCAGAAAACCATCACAGTTGATCTCATTCAGTTTGCGAAGGGCATTTTCTTCTTCCGCCTGATTGCTGCTTTCCAGCACCATCAGCATTTTCCCTCTGGCATTCACTTCCTTATGAACGGCGCTCATCACGGAGCCAAAGAAGCCAGAGACGTTATTGGGGATCAGCATCCCAATCACACCACTACTTTTACTGACCAGTGACTGGGCACTCAGATTGGGTTTGTAGTGCAAAACCTCGATAGCATGCTCAACGCGTCGCCGCGTTTCTGGTTTAACCTTTTCGGGTTCATTCAGGACGCGGGTGACCGTTGCGCGTGAAACGCTGGCCATGCGGGCAACATCGACGATAGTTGACATAAAATTCCATTGTGAGATAAGCAATGTCTGAATAAAACATTGCTTATCGTCTCTCTAAGATTATGGATTTAATACACTTTGTTGCGATAGGCTTCAATCATTTCTTGTATCAGATCGTTTGCCAGCATGGAAGTCATCAAATGGTCCTGGGCGTGCACCATCACTAAGGTCACCGGGATTTTGCCTTCGCCTTCATCCAGTCCGATCAGCCGGGTTTGCACAGCATGTGCCCGGCTTGCCGCTGCTCGTGAGCGCGCGAGAGCATCATCGCAATCCTGCCATTCGCCTTTTTTCGCATGCTGTAACGCAATCATCGCTTCGCTTTTACTTTCGCCTGCGTTGGTGATGATTTCCATAATTTCCAGTTCAAGATCCATAACTCTATACCCTGTAATGATTAAACGTAAACCTGCGGCGGATTACCCGTTCGCTTCCTGTGCCAGCAGCTGTTTTTCATAGGCTTTATAGAACGGCAGCCACATCACGCAGGAGATAGGAAAGTTGGTCAGCACCAGCAATATCGGGCCGAACGACCAGCCTGCAGCCAACGACGCACCCAGCAGTGACGGGGTGGTCCACGGCACAATCGACATCGGCTTATCGACAAAACCGGAGCTGAGGGCAAACCAGGCGACGGTGGCGTTAATCAGTGGGGCACCCACAAACGGAATCAGCATCAGTGGGTTCATGATGATCGGTGAGCCAAAGATCACCGGTTCATTAATGTTAAACAGCGAAGGCACTACGCTGAGTTTGCCGATTGAACGTAAATGTGCGGAGCGGCTGCGCAGATACATAATCACCAGCGCCAGTGTGGAACCGCAGCCGCCGATGACGATATAGAAACGCCAGAAGGGGTCAACAAAGCTGTGTGGCAGTACCTGGCCCAGTTCCAGCGCCGCCTGGTTAGCGGCAATATTTGCCAGCCAGAAGGGTTGCAATAAGTTGGTGACAATCGCGGCACCGTGAATACCGCAGAACCACAACAGATGGGAAATGAGTACGCAGATTAAGATGGCGGCTAAGCTGTCAGAGGCGGCAACAAACGGTTTAAACGCGGCCATGATCACTTCGGGCACCAGCATCCCGGTAAAGTGTTGCAGCAACAGTGATAACGGGTAGAGGGTGGCAAGCATAATCAGCACGGGCACCAGCAGCTCAAAGGACTGAGCAATCTTTTCCGGTACTTGTTCTGGCAGGCGGATGGTGAGGTTTTTGTCTTTCAAAAACCGCATCAGTTCCACGGCGTAAATGGAAGTCAGTAACGCGGTGAAAATTCCCGTTCCGCCCATGAAGGCCGCCGGAATATTGCCATTGGTGAACGGCGCGGCAACAATCAGGAAAGAGCGCAGGGAGAGCAGGCCTCCCATTAACGGGCTCAGTTTATAGCCCTGCGCCAGGTTGTAGCCGATACCTACCGCGACGTAGATCGTCATGATGCCCATCGTCATGCGGAATGGCATCATGATGGCATCTTTGTGGCTGGTGGCAAACTCCAGCCAGATTTTACCGATAGTGAAGGTGGTATCTTTGGAAAACGGCGGAAATGCCAGAATCATCAGGAAACTGCCGACGATCATAAACGGCATTGCCGAAATAAAACCGTCGCGCACCGCCAGCACATGACGCTGACCACCGATCTTACCGGCGAGTGGTGCAATTTTCTTTTCAATAAATGAAATAATATTGCTGTATAAGGCGGATTCAACTCCGAAGTGCAACGCTAAGCCGCCAATCTTAGCTCTGCAAACACCACAGACGGTTGCCTG
>NZ_CBFFRK010000133.1:0-12582 GCF_965644245.1 Erwinia sp. V71 | reverse complement strand
TTCCGGCAGCCTTCAGTGGTCTTTGCAGAGTTAAGACAGGCGGCTTAGCGTTGCACTTCGAACTTGAATCCGCCCATCAGGGAAACAATACCGGCTGGCAGGTATTAAAGAGCAATAATGATGTCACGCCGGATATGCCCATCATGCTTCAGGCTGAAGCGCGCCACTCCCCCCTGAGGAGTCGTGGCAGGCAGTGGCAGGAGAACAGAATGATGCAGGCTATCGTCATGCCCCGGCGTGTTGTAGCGCCTGGCGAATAAATCCGCCATGCTGCAGCAATAATGCCCGCGCGTCGTCGGCAGATAACTGTGCCAGCAACATCAGGATCGCGGTTTTACAGTGGCCGTCGCAGTCCGCCAGCGCCTGTTGCGCCTCTTCGTCACGGCACCCCGTCGCCTGCACCACGATATTGACCTGGCGCTGCACCAGCTTCTTATTGGTCGCTTCCACATCGACCATCAGGTTGCCATACACTTTCCCGCTGCGGATCATCGCGCCAGTGGTCAGCATATTCAGCACCAGTTTTTGCGCCGTGCCCGCTTTCATACGCGAAGAACCGGTCACCACTTCCGGCCCCACCACCGGCGTCAGTGCGATTTCCGCCGCCTGCGCCATCGGGCTGCCAGGGTTACAGGTCAGCGCCACGGTGGTGGCGCCCAATTGACGTGCGTACACCAGTGCCGCCAGCGCATAAGGTGTGCGGCCACTGGCGGCAATCGCCACCAGCACATCATTGTGCGCAAAATGCAGCGCCTGCAGATCAGCCACGCCCAGCTCGCGGTTATCTTCCGCGTTTTCCACTGCCTGCAGAATCGCTTTGTGTCCGCCCGCAATCAGCGCCACCACCTGCTCTGGCGGCGTGCCGTAGGTTGGCGGGCACTCACTGGCATCCAGTACTCCTAAGCGGCCTGATGTGCCTGCGCCGGCATAAATCAGTCGCCCGCCGCGCTGAAACGCGGCGGTAATCGCATCCACTGCACGGGCAATCTCCGGCACAATCGCCTCAACCGCCAGCGCCACTTTTTGATCTTCGTGATTAATGACCCGCAGCATCGCTTCCGTTGAAAGCTCATCAATGTTTTCGCTGGCCGGGTTACGCCCTTCGGTGATCATACCGCTCAGGTCAATTTTCATACACACTCCGCACAAAAGTCGTCTGGGAGAATAATGAGAGATTACGTGGGGATAAGCAAAAAAAAACCCGTCCAGGAGGACGGGTTTCTCACGATAATGCCGCGTTTACAGACCACGTTGTCGCCACATTTTAGGGGAAACATCCCGATGGCTCCGGAGCGGCCTGACCGCGGAGGAGCGCGGGATGGTCGCCCCGGGCATCTCACTCAACCAGACGGTGGTGTTACGATGCCGCCACACGGGTACGCAGACTCAGCTCATACTCCGCCGCCTGCTGGTTGTCGAACTGGTTTTCCCATTTCGCAATCACCAGTACCGCCAGCGCATTACCGATCACGTTCAGCGCAGTACGCGCCATATCCATAATACGGTCAACACCGGCAATAAACGCCAGACCTTCCAGCGGAATACCGACGCTGCCGAGGGTCGCCAGCAGTACCACAAAGGAGACGCCAGGCACACCGGCAATCCCTTTCGAGGTCACCATCAGCGTCAGTACCAGGATGATTTCCTGGCCGAGCGACAGATCAATGCCGTACAGCTGGGCAATAAAGATCGCCGCGATGCTCTGATACAGCGTCGAACCATCGAGGTTAAACGAGTAGCCAGTCGGCACCACAAAGCTGGTGATCGACTTCGGTGCACCATAGGCTTCCATCTTCTCCATAATGCGCGGCAACACGGTTTCCGAGCTGGAGGTGGAGTACGCCAGAATCAGCTCATCCTTCAGAATACGCATCAGGGTGGTGATACGCAGCTTGCACATACGCGCCACCACGCCCAGCACCACAAAGGCGAAGAACAGAATCGCGGCGTACACCAGGATCACCAGCTTCGCCAGCGGCCACAATGAGGCGAAACCAAAGTTGGCGATGGTCACCGAGATCAGCGCAAACACGCCAACCGGTGCGTAACGCATGATCATGTGCGTCACTTTAAACATGGTTTCTGACGTCGAACGGAACACCTTCAGCAGCGGTTCACGATGCTCTGACGGCAGCGACGACAGACCCAGGCCAAACAGTACGGAGAAGAAGATGATCGGCAGCATGTCACCTTTGGCAATCGCGGCGAAAATATTCGTCGGGATCAGGGACATAATGGTAATCACCAGGCTGTGCGCCCCGCTCTGTACCTGCTCGGTTGTGGCTTCGTATTTAGAGATGTCCACCGTTGCCAGCTTCGACATATCAATGCCGCTGCCAGGCTGAAACACATTGGCCAGGGTAATCCCTACCACGATGGCAATGGTGGTAATCACTTCAAAATAAACAATGGTTTTGACACCAATACGACCCAGTTTTTTCGCATCGCCCACGCCGGCAATGCCGACAATTAGCGTGGAAATCACTATCGGTACGACGATCATTTTGATCAGATGGATAAAGATATCGCCAGCCGGGCTGAGAAAGTTAGTGACTAACCATTCACGCTGTTCTGGCTGATTATGCAGTACCGCTCCGACCACGATCCCCAGCACCAGCGCAATCAAAATTTGCCAGGCAAGGCTGATTTTTACACCTTTCATAACGCTTAATTTCCTTAACAGAACCTCGTTCCCGCGTATCGCATGCGGAAGGTTTACACTCTAGGGAGGCGGATAATTATCCAGTAAATCGAGGGTTATTAACGGTTGATGCCCGAATTTTGGGCGCGTAATCAGTACCATTTTCACTGCCATAAAAGCAACCCTTAGCGGCTTTTCACTCAACAGCACGGCGCAGGAAGCAGAAAATGCTGATTCACCCGGGAAATCATAACCAGCTGTTATAAAAAGGGTTATTTCCCTGATTTTTGGCATAGATATGCAGATTTGCGCAATTAACCGCCTGCACTGTTTGCTGTTTTTTTAGGCAGCACAATTGGACCTTTCCTACAATTAACACCAGAAGATTCTCACCGTTTTGGCGCAGCAAGCACGTAAAAACTCTGGAAATTTTATCTTGTCTGTTTCTCGTGATCTGTCGCGCAAAAAAGAAACAAAGACGGCCTGCCATCTTTAATTAACCATTGATTGACATATCATTAACAAATTCCAAGAGGGAGCAGCCATGAGCCAAATACATAAGCATCCTGTTCCGGCAAACATTGCGGAAAAAAACCTGATTAATGCAGAGCAGTATCAGTCAATGTATCAGCAGTCGGTGCAGGACCCCGATGCATTCTGGAGTGAGCAGGGCAAGATACTGGACTGGATTAAGCCTTACAGCCAGGTGAAGAACACCTCCTTTGCACCAGGTAACATTACGATTCGCTGGTATGAAGATGGCACTCTGAACCTGGCGGCAAACTGCCTCGACCGCCATTTGCATGAACGCGGCGACCACCCGGCGATTATCTGGGAAGGGGACGATGCCAGTGAAAGCAAAACCCTGACCTATCGCGAACTGCATCGTGATGTGTGCCGCTTTGCTAACAGCCTGAAAGAGCTGGGTATCAATAAAGGCGATGTGGTCGCTATTTATATGCCGATGGTGCCGGAAGCGGCGGTGGCAATGCTGGCCTGCGCGCGTATTGGTGCAGTGCATTCGGTGATTTTCGGCGGTTTCTCCCCGGAAGCCGTGGCAGGTCGGGTGATCGACTCCAGTGCCAGACTGATCGTCACGGCCGACGAAGGTATCCGCGCCGGTCGCGCCATCCCACTGAAAAAGAATGTGGATGAGGCGCTGAAAAACCCTGCTGTAAGCACAGTGAGCAATGTCGTGGTGTTACGCCGTACCGGCAAAGAGATCGCCTGGCAGTCTGGCCGCGATCTGTGGTGGCATGAGCTGGTGAATACCGCGTCCGCCCACCATCAGCCGGAAGAAGTGAATGCGGAAGATCCGCTGTTTATCCTCTATACCTCCGGCTCCACCGGCAAACCGAAAGGGGTGCTGCACACCACTGGCGGTTATCTGGTGTATGCCGCCACCACCTTTAAATATGTCTTCGATCACCAGCCTGAGGATATTTACTGGTGTACCGCTGACGTCGGCTGGATCACCGGCCACAGTTATCTGCTGTACGGCCCGCTGGCCTGCGGCGCGACCACGCTGATGTTCGAAGGGGTGCCAAACTGGCCAACACCGAGCCGCATGGCGGAAGTGGTGGATAAACATAAGGTCACCCTGCTGTATACCGCACCGACCGCGATTCGTGCGCTGATGGCCGAAGGCGATCGGGCGATTGAAGGCACTGACCGTTCCAGCCTGCGCATTATGGGCTCCGTCGGCGAACCGATTAACCCGGAAGCCTGGGAATGGTATTACCAGAAAATTGGCGACAGCCGCTGCCCGATCGTCGATACCTGGTGGCAGACGGAAACCGGCGGCTTTATGATCACGCCACTGCCAGGCGCGACAGAACTGAAAGCCGGTTCGGCTACCAAACCGTTCTTTGGCGTACAACCGGCACTGGTGGATAACGAAGGCAATCCGCAGGATGGCGCCTGCGAAGGTAATCTGGTGATTGTCGACTCCTGGCCGGGTCAGGCACGTACCCTGTTTGGCGACCATGACCGTTTCGAGCAGACCTACTTCTCCACCTTCAAAAATATGTATTTCAGCGGTGACGGCGCACGCCGTGATGAAGATGGATACTACTGGATCACCGGTCGTGTGGATGATGTGCTGAATGTCTCCGGCCATCGTCTCGGCACCGCCGAAATCGAATCAGCGCTGGTGTCACATCCGAAAATCGCCGAGGCGGCGGTGGTGGGTATTCCTCATAACATTAAGGGCCAGGCGATCTATGCCTATATCACCCTGAATCATGGCGAAGAGCCGTCCCCCGAACTCTACACCGAAGTGCGCAACTGGGTGCGTAAAGAGATTGGCCCGATTGCCACACCGGATGTGCTGCACTGGACCGATTCACTGCCGAAAACCCGCTCCGGCAAAATTATGCGTCGCATCCTGCGCAAAATCGCCGCAGGCGACACCAGTAACTTTGGTGATACTTCGACCCTCGCCGATCCTGGCGTAGTAGAGAAATTAGTGGAAGAAAAACAGTCAATTAAGATGCCTTAAGCTGCTGTACTTCACCGTACGTAAAGTGAAGGAATATAACAACAACCACCAAAGCTCAGAGGCGTTATCGGCGCAGCTAATTTGCGTTCGGCCAGCGCGCAGCCACCGGAGCGTACACGCAGTACGTAAGGATGGCGAGCACTGCCCGGACGCAAAGTAGCAAGCAAGATAGCCTCCCATTTAAACCTCTGGAGATGCTGGAATGAGTGATGTTATCTATCAACGGATCGAAAACAGTTCCCTGTTCAAACAGCTGGTGCATAAACGCCAGTCTTTCGCCCTGTTTCTGTCCTCGATTATGCTGGTGCTGTACGTCGGTTTTATTTTACTGATCGCCTTCGCACCCGGCTGGCTGGGAACGCCACTGCATGAAGGCACCAATGTTACTCGCGGCATACCGATTGGCGTGGGTCTGATTGTTATCTCCTTTGTGCTGACCGCCATCTATGTCTGGCGCGCCAACCGCGAGTTTGACCGACTGACCCAACAGATTCTCAGCGAGGTGAAAGGATGAAAGCGCGTTATGCAGCTCTGGCAGCATTAACGTTGCTGCCCCTGTCGGCGCTGGCCGCCGATGCCATCTCCGGCGCGGTCGAGAAGCGCACCACCAACTACGAAGCGATTATCATGTTTGTGGTGTTTGTCGCGGCGACGCTGGGTATCACTTACTGGGCGTCAAAACGCACCCGTTCCCGTAAGGATTACTACACGGCGGGCGGCAATATCACCGGCTTTCAGAACGGGCTGGCGATGGCGGGCGACTACATGTCTGCCGCCTCTTTCCTCGGTATTTCCGCCCTCGTCTACACCTCTGGCTATGACGGGCTGATCTACTCGCTCGGCTTTCTGGTGGGCTGGCCGCTGATCCTGTTTCTGATTGCTGAACGTCTGCGCAACCTCGGGCGCTACACCTTCGCGGATGTGGCGTCCTATCGTCTGCAGCAGAAACCGATTCGCACCCTCTCCGCCTGCGGCTCGCTGGTGGTGGTGGCACTGTATCTGATCGCCCAGATGGTGGGTGCCGGAAAACTGATCCAGTTGCTGTTTGGCCTCGATTATCATGTTGCTGTGGTGCTGGTCGGCATTTTAATGGTGATGTATGTGCTGTTTGGCGGTATGCTGGCGACTACATGGGTACAGATTATCAAGGCCGTGCTGCTGTTATTCGGCGCGACCTTTATGGCATTGATGGTGATGAAAACCGTCGGCTTCAGTTTCAATAACTTATTTACTGAAGCGATGGCGGTCCACCCGAAAGGCCAGGAGATTATGCGGCCCGGCGGGCTGGTGCATGATCCGATCTCGGCGCTCTCACTAGGACTGGGTCTGATGTTTGGCACCGCCGGTTTGCCGCATATTCTGATGCGCTTCTTTACCGTCAGCGATGCCCGCGAAGCGCGCAAAAGCGTGCTCTACGCCACCGGCTTTATGGGCTACTTCTACTTCCTCACCTTTATTATCGGCTTTGGCGCGATCCTGTTAGTCGGTGCTAACCCTGCCTTTAAAGATGCCACTGGTGCGCTGATTGGCGGCAACAATATGGCGGCGGTGCATCTGGCGGATGCGGTCGGCGGCAGTCTGTTCCTCGGATTTATCTCGGCTGTGGCCTTCGCCACCATTCTGGCGGTGGTTGCCGGTCTGACGCTGGCGGGGGCTTCGGCGGTTTCGCACGACCTGTATGCCAGCGTGTTCCGCAAAGGCCATGCGACCGAGCGCGAAGAGCTGCGGGTGTCAAAAATCACGGTACTGATTGTTGGCATTGTGGCGATTCTGCTGGGGATTATGTTTGAGAAGCAGAATATCGCCTTTATGGTGGGTCTGGCCTTCTCCATCGCCGCCAGCTGTAACTTCCCGATTATTCTGCTGTCGATGTACTGGTCGAAACTGACCACGCGCGGCGCGATGATTGGTGGCTGGCTGGGGCTGTTAACGGCGGTGATACTGATGATCCTCGGCCCGACGATTTGGGTGCAGGTGCTGGGGAATGCCAAACCGATCTATCCGTATGAGTATCCGGCGCTGTTATCGATGCTGGCGGCGTTTATTGGTACCTGGCTGTTCTCGATTACCGATCACTCAGCGGAAGGTGCGCAGGAGCGGGGGCGTTTCCGCGATCAGTTTGTGCGTTCGCAGACCGGAGTGGGGATTGAGCAGAGCAGTAAGGCGCATTGATCAACAAGGCCGGGCAATGCCCGGCCTTAAACTATGCTGGCGACCCCAAACTGCTCTGAGGTGCCGCATGGCGTTCGCTGCTTTGCTCAGATTGGCCGCGTTGAGTTCTGTGCTCTGCCCGGACTCGTTGCTTTAAGTTCTGGGCCCTGCTCAGAGAACACGGTCAGCTACGGAAAGTCGCAAAACGCGTCATCCATGACTGCTCGGCCCACGCCGTCCATGGCGCGGGACGCTTTCCTCCGCTGACCGTGTTCCCTTCGCTTTGAGTTTGGGTGTTGCTGTCGCATGTTTCTTGCACCCTGAGCTATAGGTGTCAGATCAGAAACGCAGTGACGCGCCCGCGTAAGGACCGTTCGCCAGCACGTTATCGCTGCGGCCATCTTTGCCATCCAGCGACAGATATTTATAACCCACACGCAGATTCAGCATCTGGAATGGCGTAAAGCTGATGCCACCAGCCGCTTCCTGATAGCTGTCAATATGCGTGGAGAGAGATTCTGGCGAATAGTAGTACTCACCATATACGGCAAACATTTTGCTCAATGGCACCTGAACACCGCCGCCCAGTGCAATCGCATAGCCATCGCTGGTGTTTTTCGGATCGATATACACCGCTTTTACCGCTGGCGTCACAAACGCCGAACCCACCTGGAAGTTATAACCCAGACGCAGACCGGCGACTTTACCGTCATGGTCGCTGCGCATCCAGTTGCCAGACAGGCTCAGACCTGGGGTGGTAGTGCCCATCCCCACATTGATGTTGGTATAACGACGACCTGCATCAACACTGCCTTCAATCGCCTGGGCGCTTCCGGCCAGCAGCAGCATCGCCACACCGCTGCCCAACAAGAATTTATTCATTGCCGCACTCCATTGTTAAACGGACTTTATTGTAGAGCCAGCATGGTAAACGAACAAAAGTGTATTTAACAATCGGTTATGGACGTATTTACACGGCTATTCAGCGCTTACAATGTCGCCCACATCAGGTGGCCAATTAGCGGCGCCAGCAGCACCGTCACCACGCCGGATAACATCATGACCAGGCTGGACACCACGCCTTCCTGCTGACCCAGTTCATATGCCTTCGCCGTGCCCGCCCCATGCGATGCCGCACCAAAGCCCGCGCCTTTCGCCAGCCCCTGCTTCACCGCCAGACGAAGAAACAGAATATCGCCTACCGCCATCCCAAAGACACCGGTGATCACCACAAACAGCGCCACTAAATCCGGCTGCCCGCCCAGCTGTTTTGCCGCCTCCAGCGCGAAAGGCGTAGTGATCGAACGCACCGCCAGACTGCGCTGAATGTCCTCCGGCAGCGTCAGCAAACGCGCCAGCCACACCGAACTCAGCACCGCCACCAGCGTGGCAGTCAGCACGCCAGCCGTCAGCGACAGCCAGTGACGGCGAATAATCGCCATGTTCTCATACACCGGCACGGCAAATGCCAGCGTGGCCGGCCCCAGCAGCCACAACAGCCAGCGGTTCTCACCGATATAATCCTGCCAGGAGATATGTGTCACCAGCAGCAGAACCACCAGTACGATCGGCGTCATCACCAGCGGCATCAGCATCAGCTTACGCCAGCGGCGGTAAAGCGTTTTATTCAGGAAATAGACCAGCAGTGTGGCGATGAGACAAATCACGCTCAGAATAAAATCACTCATCATGTGCCTGCCTGCGTTGCGCCAGCCAGAGTTCAAAACGGTACACCCGATCCACCACCAGCGCCGTTGCCCCCAACACCAGCAGAGTGCTGACCGCGATCACCAGACAAATACGCCAGCCTTCCACGCGCAGCAGCTGTGAATAGTTCACCACCGCTACCACCGCAGGTACAAAGAACAACAGCATCTCTGCCAGCAGCCAGCGCGACCCGGCACGTACCCAGTTAAGCGGTAATACGCGCAGCATAATCAGCGCCAGCAGCAGCAACATGCCAACAATATTGGCCGGTAACGGCAGATGCAGCCAGGCGACCAGTTGTTCCGATGCAATAAACATTGCGGCGTACAGCGCTACCTGTAGCGGCACCTGTAAACGTTGCAGTCGTCCCGCCCGATGCGGATGCAAAGCCAACGCCATGATCTTTTTCCTCTCAATGACTTAACGGCAACAAGTATAAAGCGGTGACAAAGCGTGCATAAAATGAATTAAAATCATTGAAACTATGCCAGAAAGGAATGATTAATGGATATCCGAGCGCTGCGCTACTTTGTCGAGGTGGTACGTCAGCAAAGCTTTACCCGTGCGGCGGAAAAACTGTTTGTCACCCAGCCCACCATCAGCAAAATGCTGCGTCAGCTGGAAGATGAACTGGCATGTACCCTGCTGATCCGCGAAGGGCGTAAACTGCATCTGACCGACAGCGGTCAGGCGGTGTATCAGCGCGGGCTGACCATCATGCAGGAATTTAAGCAGCTGGAAACCGAAATCAGCGATATCAATGAACTGAAAACCGGCGAGCTGCGGCTGGGGATCCCACCGATGGTGGGGATGCAGATTGCCGGTTCGATTTCCGCTTTTCGTCAGCGTTACCCCGGCATTGAACTGAAGATCTCCGAGTTTGGCGGCCTGGCCGGACAGCTTGCCGTGCAATCCGGTAGCCTCGACCTGGCGCTGACCGCTCTGCCGCTGGAAGAAGAGGTGCAGCTGAACACTCTGCCCCTGATGAGTCATCCGCTGTGTGTGCTGGTGCCACGTAATCCGGCATGGCTGCAGCGCAGCAGTATTGCGCTGGCGGAACTCGCCGACCATCCGATCCTGATTTACAACGAAGAATTCTCCCTGAACCGCCAGCTAATGCGCGCTTTCCAGCGTAGTGGCTTCACGCCACATATCGCGGTACGCAGCGGTCAGTGGGACTTCCTGGCCGCGATGGTGCAGGCTGGTATGGGCATTGCGGTACTGCCGGAACCGATTTGTCAGCGGCTGGATAAACAGTCGCTACTGTGGCTGCCGCTGGAATCGGAACTGGAATGGAAACTGGGCCTGATCTGGCGTGAAGGCAGCTACCTGTCACGCAGCGCGCAGGCGTGGATCAGCTGCTGCCGGGAGTTCTGGCCCGGAGATGCCCCCACGTTATCGGTGTAACAGAGCACAGGCAACGCCCATACACACATCGTGCAGGTAACACAGACACCCCTGAAAAAACTCAGAGCACACGACAACCACACAGCAGCTCAGGGTTCAGGGTTCAGGGTTCAGGGTTCAGGGTTCACTAACAGCAACACAGAAAATCAAAGCGCAGGGAACACGGACAGTGGAGGAAAGCGTCCCGCGCCATGGACGGCGCGGGCCGAGCGGTCATGGATGACGAAAAGCGACTTTCCGGAGCTGACCGTGTTCCCTGAGCAGGCACCCAACTAAAAGCGACACCCTTAAACAGACACCGAACTAAAAGCGACCCCCTTAAACAGACACCGAACTAAAAGCGACGCCCTCAAACAGGCACCCAACTAAAAGCGACCCCCTTAAACAGACACCGAACTAAAAGCGACGCCCTCAAACAGACACCGAACTAAAAGCGACGCCCTCAGGAACAATACCCTCAACAGCATTACCCAGCCCTGAAGCCGTAACTTAATGCTCCTCTTTCTCCACCAGCAACGCCTCCGGCAGATCCAGATCATGCAACAGCTTACGCATCGTCTCACTGCTGATCTTCTGCGTCGCGCGCAAATGGTACACCTCGGCACGTTCAGCACGCAGCGCCGTCAGACGGAAACGACGCTCAAGATTTTCCGCCACCAGCGCACGATCCAAATCATCTTTGCCATCGACACGACGACGCAAATTGCCGATCACGCGCGAACTGACCTCTTTCAGCAACTCATTATCGATATTCTCCTCCGTGTCCGTCGCCAGCCGCTCTTCCATCTTATGCAGACTGTCGATCGCCACACCGGCCATCGCCGCACGCGCATGCTGTATCTCATGACGATGCACCGACTTATCGATCCCCTCCACCCCGCGCAACAACAGCGGCAACAACACCACGCCAACCAGCAGCGAAAACAGAATCACGCCGGTGGCGAGGAAAATCAGCTCATAACGTGCCGGGAAAGGTTCGCCATTACTCAGCAACAGCGGAATCGACAACACACCGGCGAGCGTAATGGCGCCACGCACCCCGGCAAAAGAAGCAACCAGCAACTCACGCGGCTAATAGTTAGCAAACTCCAGCGGCTTTTTACGCAGAAAACGCTTACTGAAACGCTGCATCAGCCACAGCCAGCCGTAACGCACCACCATCAGCGCCGCGTAAATCAGCACCACATCGGTAAACAGCATCCACAGCTCGACATTCGGGTCGGCTTCAGCCTGGGCAATCGAGGTTTCCAGAATTCCCGGCAACTGCAGACCCAGCATCAGGAACACCATGCCGTTAAACACAAACTCCAGCATCTGCCAGACGCTATTAGCACGCAGACGCATCGCCAGCGGCGCCTGACGCATAATCCCGGAACGGGTAATGGTCATCCCGGCCGCCACCGCCGCGAGAATGCCGGACACGCCGAGATGTTCGGCAATCAGATAAGACGCAAAAGGCAACAGCAGCAACAGCACGGTCTGCGTCGCAGGATCGTCACCACTCAGACGGCTGAACAGCCGCAGTGAACGGCCAAACAGCCAGCACACCGCAATCCCGGCCAGCAAGCCACCCACCGCCACCTTCACAAACTCGACACTGGCACCGGAGACGGTAAACACCATCGTGCCCATCGCCACTGCGACAGCAAACTTCAGCGACACCAGACCCGATGCGTCGTTCATCAGGGCTTCCCCCTGCAGAATCGACATAATCTTCTTCGGAATACGCCCTTCACCCACGATACCGGAGAGCGCCACCGCATCGGTCGGCGACAACACCGCCGCCAGCGCAAACGCCGGGATCAGCGGAATCCCCGGCACCGCCCAGTAAATCAGATAACCAATCCCGACCACGGTAATCAGCACCAGCACTAACGCCAGGCCAATAATCTCGCGGCCATGATGCAGAAACTCGCTGGTCGGTGTTTTCCAGCCATCAGCGAACAGCAGCGGCGGAATAAACAACACCAGAAACAGTTCAGGGTCGAAATCGACATGCAGGCCAAATGTCGGTACCGCCAGCATCGCACCAGCAGCGATTTGCACCAATGGCAGGGGAATTTGAAACGGAATAATCCGCGCGGCAACACCGGAGAGCGATACCGCGAATTCAGATAATAAGTGCAACGCTTGGTCATGTGGATGGAGGGACGGTTAGCTACCGATAAGCTATCCT